>JBQCFN010000177.1:0-21769 GCA_051959035.1 Lysobacteraceae bacterium
GCGCGTCCAGCGCGCCGCCGTCCAGCCCGCTCCAGGGCGCGACACCGGCGATGTCGTCCTCGGCGCCGCTGGCATGGCCCAGCAGCAGGCGGTCCAGCGCGAACTGCCAGGTGTAGGCGTCGTCGGCGGGCGCGCCGTGCGCGGCGCGATGGCGCGCGTCCAGGCCCCAGCGCGCGCCGGCCGCGTGCAGCCAGCCGCCGAGACGGTCGAGCGCGACCGCGTCCAGGCCGTTGGCCTCGGCGATCGGCGGGCTGGCGATGAGGTCGAGCACCTCGTGCAGGCCGAAGCGCGCGACCGGCAGCGCCAGCAGCTTGAGGAACACCTCGGCCAGCGGCTCGCCGGCGAGCGGGCTGGCGTCGGCCAGCGCGTAGGGGATGAAGTCGGGCTGGCCGGCGCGGCCGCCGAACACCGCGTCGACGTAGGGCGCGTAGAGGTCGATGTCCGGCGCCAGCACGGCGATCTCGCGCGGCTGCAGCGGCGGATCGAAGCGCGCGTCCTCGAGCAGCCCGCGCAGCTGGTCGTGCAGCACCTGCACCTCGCGCAGGCGGGTGTGGCAGGCGTGCACCTGCAGGGTCGGATCGTGGCGGTCGACCTCCGCGCGCGGGGCCGCGCCGGGCGTGGCGCGGCGATGGAGCAGGTCGCGCTGCAGGCGCCCGAGCAGGCCGTCGGCCAGCGCGTCGCCGTCCCGCGGCAGCGGCTCGGCGTAGGCGGCGATCTCGCCGCTCGGATGCACCACCTCGTAGCCGCCGAGCAGCGCCATGAAGTCGCGGCCGGCCGCGCCCCAGGCGCGCAGCAGGGGGTTGTCGTCGTCGCGGGCGAACGGGTCCGTGCCGGCGCGCAGGCGCTCGGCGACGGTCTGCAGGTCGCCCCAGTACGCGCGGGTCGGGGTCGGCAGGTAGAAGTGCAGGGTGCCCACGCGCGCCTGGGTCGCGACCACCCGCAACACGTCGGGCGACACGTTGAGGGTGGCGAAGGCGAACAGCCGCGCGGGCAACCCGGCCGGCGGCGGCGCGTCGTCGGCCGCGAACCCGCGCAGGTAGTCGTCGATGCGGCGCGCGCGGTGGCGGCGGCCGGCGGCGACGTGGCGCCACAGCGCGGCCTGGGCGTCATTCGGCGCATCGCCCGCTTCCCAGGCCAGCAGCCAGTCGCGCCGCCAGGCCTGGTACTTCTCGAAGGTCGCCGCGAGCTCACCGGCCAGCGACCACGGCTTGAGCGGATCGCCGCCGTCGAGGTAGGCGCGCAGGGTGCGCAGCGCCGGCTGGCGCAGCAGCGCCGGGTCGCGCAGCGCGGCGTACACGCGCCAGTGCAGCGCGTCGGCGTCGAGATCCTCGCCGGCGCCGGCGACGTTGGCGTCGAGCGCGCGGCGCACGAACTCGCCGGGCGTCAGGAATTCCAGGTTGGCGGCGATGCCGTGCGCCTGCGCCAGCGTCGCCTGCAGCCAGCGCCGCATCGCGGCCTGCGGCACCAGCACCACGTCGGGCGCCAGCAGCGGCTGGCCGGGGGCCGGCGTGCGCAATGCGTGCGCGAGCAGCTGCGCGAGCACGTCGAGCGCGTTGGAGTGGTAGAGGCGGAAGTCGGACGGCATCGGCCCCGCCATCTTGCCGGAGCGCGGTCGCATGCGCAGAGACGCGGCCGGCGGTGCAAGGTGCGGGTCGCCGCGGGTCGCCCGCCGCGTCGTCCCGTGCGGCGGGTGCGCGTGGCGGCGTCCGCGCAAGGCGACGCCCGCGAACTCCGCCGGCACCCCTCGTGCGCCGGCCGTCGCCCGGCCACCACCTGGCTCGCCAGCCCCCTGCGCCGCATGGCCTTCCACCGGCGTGGGCACGACCGGCGGCGCCTGCCGCTGGCCGCCGTTGGAACGCGCACCGTGCTGCCGGCCCGCGGGCACGGCGCTCTGCGACAATGGCCGCCCCCGCTCGGCCTGCATTCAGCGGCCCTGCGCCACCCTGCGCCGTTTTTCGAAAGCCCGTTTCGCAGCCCGTTTCGACAGCCCGTTTCGATAGCCCGTTTCGACAGCCCCCTTTCGACAGCCCGTCGCCCGCCATGTCCAGCGCTCCCATCGCCGTCCGCCTGTCCGGCGTCCGCCTCGACCGCGGCGGCCGCACCGTGCTCGACGGCCTGGACCTGGTGGTCCCGGCGGGCAGCGTGACCGCGGTGCTCGGCCCCTCGGGCAGCGGCAAGTCGACCCTGCTGGCCGCGCTCACCGGCGAGCTCGCGCCGGCCGCCGGCACCGTCGAGGTGCTCGGCCAGCGCGTGCCGCGGGACAAGCGCGCGCTGCTCGCCCTGCGCAAGTCGATTGGCGTGCTGCTGCAGGGCAACGGCCTGCTCACCGACCTCACCGTCGCCGAGAACGTCGCCCTGCCCCTGCGCGCGCACACCGACCTGCCCGACGCGGTGATCGCGCGGCTGGTGGCGATGAAGCTGCACGCGGTCGGCCTGCGCGCCGCCGCCGACCTCTACCCGCGCGAGCTGTCCGGCGGCATGGCGCGCCGGGTGGCGCTGGCGCGCGCGCTCGCGCTGGACCCGCCGCTGATGGTGTACGACGAGCCACTCACCGGCCTCGACCCGATCGCCAGCGGCGTGGTGATGGCGCTGGTGCGCCGGCTCAACCAGACGCTCGGCCTGACCAGCATCGTGGTGACCCACCACGTGCACGAAACGCTGCCGGTGGCCGACCGCGCGATCGTGATCGCCAACGGACGGATCGTCTTCAGCGGCACCCCGGCGGAACTGGAGGCCAGCGACGATCCGCTGGTGCGGCAGTTCCTGCGCGGCGAGCCGGACGGTCCCATCGCGTTCGACAGCGGCGCATTCGACAGCGCGGCGCGCGCGGAGGCGGCCTGATGCCCTTCGCCGCCGCCATCCGCTCGCTCGGCCGGGCCGGGCTGTTCTCGCTGTCGGTGCTGCGCGCCTCGGTGCCGACGCGCGACTTCCTCGCCGAGCTGACCCGCGAGGTCTACAAGATCGGCGCCCGCACGCTGCCGATCATCGCGGTCGGCGGCGCCTTCGTCGGCCTGGTGCTGACCCTGCAGGGCTACCGCACGCTGGCGCGCTTCGGCGCGTCGAACTCGCTGTCGACGCTGCTCGGGCTGTCGCTGTACCGCGAGCTCGGCCCGGTGCTGACCGCGCTGCTGTTCATCGGCCGCGCCGGTTCCTCGATCGCCGCCGAACTCGGCCTGATGCGCGCCACCGACCAGATCACCGCGCTCGGGCTTATGGCGATCGACCCGGTGAAGAAGGCGGTCGCGCCGCGCTTCTGGGCGGCGGTGCTGACGGTGCCGCTGCTGACCGCGTTCTTCTGCAGCTTCGCCATCGCCGCCAGTTACCTCGAGGCGGTGCACGTGATCGGCCTGGACCCGGGCTACTTCTGGTCGGCGCTGAAGGACAACGTGGACTTCGTCGACGACTACTGCGTGGCGTTCCTGAAGTCGGCGATCTTCGGCGGCACCGCGGCGCTGGTCGCGGCCTACGTCGGCTACCACGCCGAGCCGACGATCGAGGGCACCTCGATCGCGACCACCCGCGCGGTGGTCAACGCCTCGCTGCTGATGCTGATGTTCAACTTCGTGCTGTCGGCGTTCCTTTTCCAATGAAGTCACGCCGTCCGGGCGGCTCTCGCCCGGGCGTCGCCACTGAGGTGCGTTCCATGTCGCTACGCGGTCCCCGTCTCGAATTCGCCGTCGGCGCCTTCCTGCTGCTCGCGCTGGCGAGCCTGCTGGTGCTGGCGATCGCCTCCACCAACGGCCAGTGGGGCTTCGGCCACGCCACCTACCCGCTGAAGGCGCGCTTCACCAACCTCGGCCAGCTGCGTCCGGGCGCGCCGGTGAAGATCGGCGGCGTGGCGATCGGCAGCGTCGGCGAGATCACCCTCGACCCGGTCAAGCTCGACGCGGTGGTCACGCTCGACATCGACGGCCGCTACAGGGACCTGCCGGCCGACACCTCGGCCAGCATCCTCACCGGCGGCCTGCTCGGCGACAGCTACATCGGCCTGCAGCCGGGCGGCGACACCGAAAGCCTGAAGCCGGGCGAGGAAATCGCCTTCACCACCCCCGCGGTGGACCTGATCCAGATGGTCGGCAAATACATGTTCAGCGGCGGCAAGCCCGCCGCAGCGGACAATGGCGACCAATCCCCCGCCTCCACGGACAAGACGCCATGAAGCGCCTGACGCTCCCCCTCGTCCTCGCCACCGCCCTGCTCGCCGCCGCGCCGGCGGCCTTCGCCCAGGCCGCCGCGCCGGCCGCCCAGGCCAGCCAGGACTCGCCCAGCCGGCTGGTGCTCGACAACAGCCAGCGCATCCTCTCGACGCTCGAGAAGCGCCGCGCCGAGTTCACGAAGAACCGCGCCGCGCTCGAGCAGTTCGTCTCCGGCGAGTTCAACACCATGTTCGACCGCGACTACGCGGCGCGGCAGGTGCTCGGCCGCCACGGGCGCGGCGCCGACGATGCCGACGTGAAGCTGTTCGCCGACGCGCTCGCCGACAGCCTGATGCGCCGCTACGGCTCCTCGCTGCTCGACTTCAACACCAAGCTGCGCGTGCGGGTGAAGTCGGAGACGGCGCTGCCGCGCGGGCTCGGCGTGAAGGTGTCCACCGAGATGCTGCGCCAGGGCGGCGAGCCGATCCCGGTCGACTACCTGATGCGCCGTTCCGGCGGCAGCTGGAAGGTGTTCGACGTGATGGTCGAGGGCGTGTCCTTCGTGCAGACCTTCCGCCAGCAGTTCGACAACGAGCTGACCAGCAAGTCGATCCGCCAGGTCGCCGCCGAACTGCGCACCGGCCGGATCCAGGCCGATGCCCGCACCGGCCAGTAATCCGCAGCCGGCGGCCGGCGCCAGCCGGGACGGCGAGGCGCTGCGCTTCGCCGGCCCGCTGCTGCGCGCGCAGGTCGCCGGCCTGTGGCGGCAGGCAACGCCGCTGCTCGCCGGCGTGCGCCGCTTCGACCTGGCGGCGGTGGAGCGCGTGGACAGCGCCGGCGTCGCCCTGCTCGCCGAACTCGCCGCGCGCGCGGGTGGGGTCGAAATCCGCGGCGCGCCGCCCGGCTTCGACGCCCTGCGCGACGCCTACCGCCTCGGCCCCGCGCTCGCCTTCGCGACCTGAGCCGCGTCGCACCGGGCGCGGCCAACCCCTACACTTTGCGCATGGATCGCCTTTTCCCCCGCCTGCTGCCGGCACTGGCGCTGTACGCGCTGGCCACGGTGGCGCATGCCCAGGACGCGGCACCCGCCGCTCCGCCGCTCGCGCAGGCCGCCGCGCCGGTGGCCTCGCCCGTTCCCCCGGCCCCGGCCAGCCCCGCGCCACCGGCCACCGCGCCGGACGTGGAGCAGCCGGCCGATGCCCTGGTCGCCCCGGGGGCGGCGGCACCGGCCGACGCCACGCCGGCCCCCGACGCGGCGGAGCCCACTCCGGCGCCGGTCCCGCCCGGCGCCCCCGCCGGCGAGGTACCCGGCGATGCGGGCACGCCCGCGGACGCCACCGCGCCCGCCGCGGGGACCGCCCCGGCCGCGGCCCTGCCGGCAGGCGGCGACACCCCGACCCAGGCCGAGCAGGACTACAACGCGATCTACGGTGGCCAGGACTACAACCCGGTCGCCGATCCCACCCTGCCCCCGCCCGCGCAGCTGCCGGAGAGCTTCGACCCGTGGGAGAAGTGGAACCGCAAGGTGCACCGCTTCAACAACGCGGTCGACCGCCGCGTCGCCAAGCCGCTGGCCAAGGCCTACGTCGCAGTGGTGCCGCGGCCGGTGCGGCTCGGGGTCAGCAACTTCTTCAGCAACCTCGCCCAGCCGGTCAGCGCGGTCAATGCGCTGCTGCAGGGCGAGCCGAAGCTGGCGGCCCAGGCGCTGGGCCGGTTCGCGCTCAATACCACGCTCGGCGTCGGCGGCCTGTTCGATCCGGCCAGCGACGCGCACCTGCCGCACCACAGCGAGGATTTCGGCCAGACCCTGGGCGTGTGGGGCTGGAAGCGCTCGCGCTACGTCGAGCTGCCGCTGTTCGGGCCGCGCACGGTGCGCGACGTGTTCGGCATGGCCGGCGACGCGCCGCTGGCACCGCTGCCGCGCATCGAAAACGACAGGACCCGGGTGTTCCTGCAGGGCCTGCAGCTGGTGGACATCCGCACCCAGCTGTTCGCGGTGGACGGCATGCGCGAGGGCGCGGCCGACGACTACACGCTGGTGCGCGACGCCTGGCTGCAGCGCCGCAACTACCAGATCTCGGGCGACCGCCAGCAGTCCTCGGACAGCGCGCTGCCCGACTACCTGCAGGACGACACCGCCAACCCGAGCGTGCCGGTCGACGCGATGCCGATGCCCGAAAGCGTGCGCTGAGCGTCGCGCCAGGTCGGCGGCGACTCGGCGCCCGGGCCTCGCGTCATGACTCTTCCTGCTCCACCAGCGGCATTGCCTCGGACTCGTCAGGCAACAGCGCGTCCGGGATGGATCGCTTCGCCTTGCGTCGCAGCTTGACGCCCAGGTCGATCAACCTGCGCGCTCGCGAGACAACGGAGCGGCCGTCGCTGTTCAAGCGCTCATGCGCGGCTCCGTAGGCCTTCACGGCCCCCTGCAGGCTGGCACCGACTGCTTCGAAATCGACAAGGAAGTCGACGACCGCGTCGAGCAGCAGCTCGCCGCTCTTGCTGATCTCCACGGCCTCCCTCTGGATCTTCTCGCGCGTCCAGATCCGGTCCACCACGCGCAGCACCGCCATCAGCGTATTGGGCGAGGCGAACACCACGCCGCGGTCGAACGCCTCGGTCTGCAACGCGGGATCGAAGCCGAGCGCGGCCGACAGCGCGCCCTCGATCGGCACGAAGGCGACGGTGACGTCCAGCGCCGAGCCGCCGAGCGCGCGCGGGTAGTTGCGCTCGGCGAGGTCGCGCACGTGCTGGCGCAGCGCCACCGCGTGCCGGCGCAGCGCCTCCTGCTGGGCGTCGGGCGTCTCCGCGTTCATCGCCTCTTCCCAGGCGACCAGGTTGACCTTGCTGTCGACCACGATGCGGCGCTCGCCCGGCAGGCGCACCACCACGTCTGGCCGCAGGCGGCGGCCGTCGTCGTCGGTGCTGGACCGCTGGCGCTCGTAGTGCACGCCCTCCTCCAGGCCGGAGCCGCGCAGCACGCTTTCCAGCATCAGCTCGCCCCAGTCGCCGCGGACCTTGGCGTTGCCCTTCAGCGCGCGGGTCAGGGCGGCGGCCTGGGTGGCCATGTCCTGGTTGAGCGTCTTCAGCTCGCTGACCGCGCCGGCGAGCGCGGCGCGCTCCTTCGCCTCCTCGCCGTAGAGCGTGTCCACCCGCTGGCGGAAGCCCTCCAGGCGCTCGGCGAAGGGCTTGAGCAGCGCTTCCAGGTCGCCCTTGGACTGCTGGGCGGCGCGCTGCGCGCGCTCGTCGAAGGTCTTGCCGGCCAGCTCGGCGAAGGTCGCCGACAGCCGCGCGCGCGCATCCTCGAGGAAGGCGCGCATCTCGGCGTTGGCGCGCTCGCTGTGGGCGAGGTGGGCGGCGGCTTCGGCGTGCTCGCGCTCGCGCTGCGACAGGCGCTCGCGCAGCGCGGCCTGCTCCCGTTCGGCCTCGGCCAGGCGCGCCTGCAGCTGGCGCAGCGCCGCCTCGCGCTCGGCCTGAACCTGCTCGCGGGCGCGCGCGCGCACCTCGGCGGCGTTGGCCCGCTCCTCGCTGACGCGCAGCTCGGCCTCCAGCCGGGCCACGGCGGCGGCGCGCTCGTCCAGGCGGGCGAGCTCCGCGGCCTGGCGCAGGCCCTCGCCGCGCAGCGTCGCCAGTTCCGCGGCGAGGCGGTCGCGTTCCTCGCGCAGCAGCGCCAGTTCGGGAGCCGCCGGCGCCCGCGCCCGCAGCAGCCGCGCCAGGGCGACATAGACCAGCACGCCGGTCAGCGGCACGGCGAGCAGGAGCAGGAGCGAGGTCAAGGGCGACGACATGGGCGGGGCACGGGCGGGACTACCCGGCAGTCTATCGGCACCGGATCTCAGGGACTGCGCCAGGGCGCGCCTTTCATCCGCCGCACACCGGGCGTTTCCTAGGATCGGGCCGCCATGGAAGCCGGTCCTTCCCCCGCCAGGCTGCGACTGCAGCGCTACCGCCACGAGTCGGGGCGTTCGGAGGTGGCGGCGTTCGCCGACCTGCCGCAGGGGCTGGCGGTCGAGTTCGGCGATGGCCACGTCTATCTCTACAACTACGACTGCCCCGGGCGCTTCCACGTCGACCACATGAAGGCGCTCGCGCTGGAGGGGCAACGGCTGAGCAACTACATCAGCCGGCACGTCGGCAAGCGCTACGCCGCGCGCCTGCGTTGAGGACGCGGGGCGCGGGCCGCGGTTCCACTGCGACCGGCTGCCCGAACCATCACCACGGCATGGTTGCGCGGAGCCGATGCCGGCGTCGGCTCCTGGGCAACGCCGCGCCACCGCGCAAAAAAGAAGGGCCGCCCGGAGGCGGCCCAAAAATCGATCTGGTAAGCGTCGTGGCGCGAATGCGCCGGTCTTGCGCGTGTTGCCTTACTGCCTCTTCACGAAGCCGATCTTCTGCATCTGCGCATTGCGGGCGGTCGCCAGCACCTTGGCCAGCACGCCGTAGTCGGCATCGCCGTTGGTGTCGATCTCCAGCGTCGGCTGGTTGGTCGGATCCCGCTCGACTTCCGTCTGCATCATGCTCTTGAGCGCGGACATCGGGGTCGGGCTGTCGTTCCAGTAGATCGTGCCGGCGGCGTCGATGCGCAGGCGGATCGGCGGCGGCGGCTCCTTGGTCTGCGGCGGCGGGTTGAGCACCTTCTGCGGCAGGTCGATGTCGATCGGGTAGGACAGGATCGGCGCGGTCACCATGAAGATGATCAGCAGCACCAGCATCACGTCCACGAGGGGCGTGACGTTGATGTCGGCCATCGGGCCGCCGCCGGAGTTGGTACTGAATGCCATCGTGCGTGCTCCTCAGCGCGGCCGTTCTTTGGTGGCGACGAAGCCGACCTTGGCGATGCCCTGCATCTGCGCCGTCTGCACCACGTCCTCGATGATGTGGTACTTGGTGGTGTCGTCGGCGCGGATCTGGACTTCCGGCTGCGGGGTACGCTGCGCGGCCACCGCCAGCTGGCTTTCCAGCAGGTCGTGGGTCACCGGGGAGTCGTTCCAGTACAGGCTGCCGTTCTCCTTCACGGTCACCGTCACCGGCGGAGCCGGCGGCAGCGTCTCGTCGCGGTGCTCGAGGTTGGCCTGCGGCAGCTCCACCTTGACTTTGTGCGACATCAGCGGCGCCGTGATCATGAAGATGATCAGGAGGACCAGCATCACGTCCACGAGGGGCGTGACGTTGATCTCCGACATCGGGGCGCCGCTTTCGTTGCCAGTGCTGAAGGCCATCGGCCGGACTCCGTAGTGCTATCGCTTCGCTTGTCGAACGGCTTGCCTGCAGTGACTCAGCGCTTGGCCGGGGATTCGCCCACGCGGGCGCCGGTGGCGAAGAAGTCGTGCAGGTCGTGCGCGAAGGTGTCGAACTTGTTGTAGGTGACGCGGTTCAGGCGGACGAAGAAGTTGTACGCCAGCACCGCCGGGATCGCGGTGAACAGGCCGAGCGCGGTCATGATCAGCGCCTCGCCCACCGGGCCGGCGACCGCGTCGATCGAGGCCTGGCCGGACGCGCCGATGCGGATCAGGGCGCCGTAGATGCCCCACACGGTGCCGAGCAGACCGACGAACGGGGCGGTCGAACCGACGGTGGCGAGCACGGTCAGGCCGGACTCGAGGCGCATCGACTCGCGGGTCACGGCCTGGCGCAGGGCGCGGTCGACGAACTCGGAGCGGTTCAGCGACTCGACCAGGCGCGAGCCCTCGTGGCGCTGGTGGTGCGCGGCGGCCTGGGCGGCGTCGAGCGCGATCTTCGAGAACGGCTCGTTGCGCGGCTGCTCTTCCATGTAGCGGATCGCGTCCTGCGCGTTCGGGGTCTCCCAGAACGTGCTGACGACGCGGTCGGCGCTGCGGCGCAGGGACGCGTTCTTGAAGAAGTTGATGACGATCCAGTAGATCGACATCGCCGACATGATGAGCAGGGTGATGAGCACCGCCCAGGAGACCGCGTAGGCACCCGGGTTGGACGTCATCTCGCCCAGCAGATGGTCGACGCCCATCTGCGTCAGGGCGGCGGCGGCATTGCCTCCGGTCGCAGCGGCGGCGTTGGTGGCTTCTTGCAGCATGACGCTTACCTTTTGTAGTGGATGTAGTGAGACGTTGTTACAAGGATGGACGGGTAAAGCGGACCATCAACCGCTGAGGTTGAAGGCGAAGGGCAGGATGCCCTCGCCCGGGGCGCCGGGGCACAGCTTCACCTGGCGGGCCCAGTTCTGCGCGGCGCGGTCCAGGTCGCGGTCGCGGCTGCTCCTGGCGACGCTCACCGAGGTCACCGTGCCATCGGCCGTGAAGCTCAGCTTGAGCGACAGCTCGGCCGAATCGGAACCGGACTTCTGCAGCGCCGCCAGCAGCGGGCCCATCGACGGCTTGGAGCAGATGCTGGCGCGCAGGTCGCTGGTGTTGCGCGAGGGCACCGCCGGCGGCGGGGTCGGCGCGGGCGGCGCCGGCGGCGCGGCCTCGGTCGACATCGGCGTCGGCTGGTCGAGCACCACCGGCGGTTCCGGCGGCGGCGGGGTCGGCGTCGGGGTCGGCGGCGTCGGAGTCGGCGTCAGCTTGATCTCCTTCGGCGGCTCCTTCGGCGGCGGCGGCGGCGGCGGCGGGGGCGGCGGCTCGATCATCACCACGCGGGTGACGTCTTCGTCCTGCTTGTCCTGGCCCGGCGGCGTCACCGGCGCCAGCAGCAGCATCAGCGCCGCGGCATGCACGGTGATCACGAAGGACATGCCGGCGATGCGCGGCCAGTTGAGACCAACAGCGCGGTCGTCGTTCTTGTCGATCGGCAAGCGTGGCGTCATGCGGGGGTAACTCGGTGAGGACCGGGCGCCGGGGCGCCGGATGATGTCAAGCCGTGGCCACGGACAGCGGCCACGGAATTTCCAAGCTTATACCAAGCAAGGGGCGGGATACCAACCGCCCGGCGGCAAATCATTTGCCCTTCTTGGCGAGGATCTTCTTCGCGTCCGCCGGGTCCTTCAGGCCCTTGTCGAGCGCCTGCTGCGCGGCCTGCCGGGCCTCCGCGAGGCGGCCCTCGTTCGAGAGGACGCGGGCGAGGTTGAGCGCCGGCTCGCCGTCGCTGGCGAGCGGGATGGCCTTGCGGTACATGGCGACCGCCTGCGCGGTGTCGCCGGCGCCGTAGGCGTCCTGGGCGAGGATGACGTAGGCGTCGGACAGCTTGCCGTCCTGGGCGATCTTGCCGTTGGCCACGCCTTCCTGGATGGTCGCCAGCGCGTCCTTGTCCTTGCCGGCCTGCAGCTGGCCGAGGTAGAGCACGCGGTAGGCCTGCGAGTCCAGGCCACCCTTGGCCTTGGCCTCCATCAGCAGCGCGTTGGCCTTGTCGAACTGCTTGGCCTGCTGGTAGGACACCGCCGCGTTGTACAGCGCGTTGGTGTTGGACGGGTCCTTGCGCCAGGC
The DNA here is from genome assembly GCA_051959035.1 of Lysobacteraceae bacterium. Lineage (GTDB taxonomy): Bacteria > Pseudomonadota > Gammaproteobacteria > Xanthomonadales > Xanthomonadaceae > JABFWF01. The sequence continues at coordinate 11,528 of JBQCFN010000177.1, forward strand.
CTGGGCGAACAGCTCGGCGGCCTCGGTGCCGCCCTGGCCGGTGCTCGACAGGATCGCGGCGCGCAGGTTCGCGGTCTCCGCCGGATCGGCGCCGCTCTCGGCCAGGAAGCGGTCGAGCGTCTTCTGCGCGTCCTGGTAGTGGCCGAGCTGGTACTGCACGATCGCGAGGTTCTTCATCGCGTCGTAGTGCTGGTCGTTGTCCAGGGCGTTGAGTTCGACCGCCTTGCGGAAATCGGCCTCGGCCTTGGCCATGTCGTTGCTGTTGGCGGCCGCGGCGCCGGCGAGCTGGTAGGCCGAGGCCTTCTCGTAGTCGTTGCTGGCGCTGGCGGCGAAGCTCTCGGCCTTGGCCAGCGCGCCCGGATAGTTCCTGGCGTTGAAGTCGGAAACGACCTCGTTGAGGGCCTTGGCACCCTTCTTGGTGGCGGCGAGGTCGGGCGCCTGGCGCTTGGCGTTGGGGTACTTGGCGGCCGCGCCTTCCTCCGGCTTCTGGTCCGGCTTCTCCTTCTGCTCGGCATCGCGCTTGTGCGCCGCGCGGTCATTTTCGCTGGAGTAGGAGAACTGGGCCGAGGCCGGGGCGGCGTGGAAGCCAAGGGCCGCCACGAGCACCGCGGCGGCAAGATGGGAGGCACGAGGAGCCATCGCGATCACCTGCGTTTGGCCGAACGGGTCCGGCCGTGTGGGGCCGCCACGCTAGCAGAAAACCGCGGCGGACGGAGGACGATTTTCAGCTTTGTGATGGGTGTCCGCTAGCCGCACTGCGGGCGCTGGCCGCCGGCGCGCGCCTGTTCATAGGTGGGCACGAGGCCGCTGGCACGGCTGCGCAGCTCGGCCATGCGGCTCTGTGGATCGGGGTGGGTGGACAGCCATTCCGGCGGCCGGCTGCCGCCGGCGGCGATCATGTTCTGCCACAGGTCCACCGCCTGGCGCGGGTCGAAACCGGCGCGCGCCATCAGCTGCTGGCCGACGACGTCGGCCTCGCTCTCCTGCTGGCGCGACATCGGCAGCACGAACAGGCCCTGCGCCGCCATCCCGCCGACCTGGCTGGTCATGTCCGCGGCCCCCTGGCCGTAGCGGGCGCCCAGCAGCGCGCTGATCAGGCCCAGGCCCGTCTGCGTCTCCATCTCGCGGGTGATGCGTTCTTCATGGTGGCGCGAGACCACGTGGCCGATCTCGTGGCCGAGCACGGCGGCGAGCTGGTCCTGGGTCCTGGCCACGGTGAAGATGCCGGTCTGCACGCCGACCTTGCCGCCCGGCAGGGCGAACGCATTCGGCTCGGGGTTCACGAACAGCGCGGTCTCCCAGCCACCCTGCTGCCACGTCGGCGGCAACTGGCGCACCAGCGCGCCGACCACGCAGCGCACGTACGCGACCTGGCGCGCGTCGGTGCTCTGCGGCATCTTCGCCTTCGCCTCGGCGAAGGCCTGCGCGCCGAGCTGGTCGAGCTGCTGCTGCGACACGGCGCCCACGTACTGGGTGCGCCCGGTGGGCGAGGTCGTCGTCGCGCAGCCGGCCAGCGACAGCGCGAGGGCCACTCCGGGCAGCCAGTGCTTCATCGGATGCTCCGCTTCTTCCGTCGTTGCAACCCGGTCCCTTCTAGGGCGCCGCGCCTGAAGACGGCGTCAATCCGCATTCAGGCGCTGGCCGCGGTTCAGACGTCGAGGTTGGCGACCTTGAGCGCGTTGTCCTCGATGAACTCGCGGCGCGGTTCGACCACGTCGCCCATCAGGGTCGAGAAGATCTGGTCGGCGGCGACCGCGTCCTCGATGCGCACCTGCAGCAGGCGCCGGGTCTCCGGGTTGACGGTGGTTTCCCACAGCTGTTCCGGGTTCATCTCGCCCAGGCCCTTGAAGCGCTGGATCTGGCGGCCCTTCTTCGCTTCCTCGAGCAGCCAGGCCTGTGCCTCGGCGAAGCGCGCCACCGGCTGCGCGGGGTTGCCGCGCTCGATCTGCGCGCCCTCGCGCACCAGCCCGTGCAGCAGTTGCGCGGCCTCGCGCACTGCGCGCAGGTCGCCGCCCTCGAACGCGGTCAGCGGCAGCACCTGGGTGAGTTCCTGACCCATGTGCGCGCGCTTGACCAGCAGCGCCGCCGGGCGCGTGTCCAGCGCCGGGTGCAGCTCGAGCGCATAGCGCGGCTTGCCGAGGCCGCTGCGGTTCAGGCGCGCTTCCAGCGCATCGAGCGCCGCGCGGGCGCCGGCCGCATCCGCGGCGAAGGCGGCGTCGAGCGGATGGAAGTCGATCAGCGCGTCCAGCACCTGGGTGTCGAAGCGGTGCGCGTTGCGCGCGATCGCCTCCTTCGCCGCGGCGTAGGCGAGCAGCAGCTTCTCCAGTGCCCCGCCGGTGATCGCCGGTTCGTTCGCGGCGGGCACCAGCGACGCGCCCTCGACCGCGTTGCCGGTGAGGTAGGCGTCCAGCGCCGCGTCGTCCTTCAGGTACAGCTCGTTCCTGCCCTGCTTGACCTTGTACAGCGGCGGCAGGCCGATGTAGACGTGGCCGCGCTCGATCAGCTCCGGCATCTGCCGGTAGAAGAAGGTCAGCAGCAGGGTGCGGATGTGCGAGCCGTCCACGTCCGCGTCGGTCATCAGGATGATGCGGTGGTAGCGCAGCTTGTCCGGGTTGTACTCGTCCTTGCCGATGCCGGTGCCGAGCGCGGTGATCAGGGTGCCGACTTCCGCCGACGACAGCATGCGGTCGAAGCGCGCGCGCTCGACGTTGAGGATCTTGCCCTTGAGCGGCAGGATCGCCTGGGTCTTGCGGTTGCGGCCCTGCTTGGCCGAGCCGCCCGCCGAGTCGCCCTCGACGATGAACAGCTCCGACAGCGCCGGATCCTTTTCCTGGCAGTCGGCGAGCTTGCCGGGCAGGCCGGCGATGTCGAGCGCGCCCTTGCGGCGGGTCAGGTCGCGGGCCTTGCGCGCGGCCTCGCGGGCGCGCGCGGCCTCGACGATCTTGCCGGCGATGGCGCGCGCCTCGTTCGGGTGTTCCTGCAGGAACTCCTCCAGGCGCGCGCCGAAGGTGCTTTCCACCACCGGCCGCACCTCGGACGAGACCAGCTTCTCCTTGGTCTGCGAGGAGAAACTCGGATCCGGCACCTTCACCGACAGCACCGCGATCAGGCCCTCGCGCATGTCGTCGCCCGACAGCGAGACCTTGGCCTGCTTCGAGATGCCGCTCTGCTCGATGTAGTTGGTCAGCGTGCGCGTCAGCGCGGCGCGGAAGCCCTGCAGGTGGGTGCCGCCGTCCTTCTGCGGGATGTTGTTGGTGAAGCAGAACATCGTTTCCTGGTAGGCGTCGGTCCATTGCAGGGCGACGTCGACCGTGATCCCGCTCTGCTCGCCGGTCACCGAGATGACGTTCGGATGCAGCGGGTTCTTCAGCTGCGCCAGGTGCTCGACGAAGGAGCGGATGCCGCCGGCGTACTGGAAGACGTCGCTGCGTCCCTCGCCCCGTTCGTCGGTGAGGGTGATGCGCACGCCGGAGTTGAGGAAGGACAGCTCGCGCAGGCGCTTGGCGAGGATGTCGTAGTGGAAGGTGACGTCGGTGAAGATTTCCGCCGCCGGCTTGAAGCGCAGGGTGGTGCCGCGCTTGTCGGAGGCTTCCAGCTGCTTGAGCGCGTACAGCGGCTCGCCCAGCGAATACTCCTGCTGCCAGTGGTGGCCGTCGCGCCAGATGTCGAGCCAGAGGTGCTCGGACAGCGCATTGACCACCGACACGCCCACCCCATGCAGGCCGCCGGAGACCTTGTAGCTGTTGTCGTCGAACTTGCCGCCGGCGTGCAGCACGGTGAGGATCACCTCGGCCGCCGAACGCCCCTCTTCCTTGTGGGTGTCGACCGGGATGCCGCGGCCGTTGTCGGACACCGACACCGAGCCGTCCTCGTGCAACACCACCGCGACCTCGTTGGCGTGGCCGGCGAGCGCCTCGTCGATCGAGTTGTCGACCACCTCGAACACCATGTGGTGCAGGCCGGTGCCGTCGTGGACGTCGCCGATGTACATGCCGGGACGCTTGCGCACGGCCTCCAGGCCGCGCAGGACGGTGATCTTGCTGGAGTCGTAGGTGGACGATTCCGGGCTGGCGGCGGCCGGCGCGGCGCCTTCGGCGTGTTCGTGTTGCGACATGCGGCTGGAAGCTCCCGCGGCGCCCGCAGGCAGGCGCCGAGACACATTAGCTATGGATGCGCTGAGTATAGCACCCGGACCCCCATCACGCCGCCGTGACGCGGCTGGGCTGCGACTCAGGCTTCAGGGCGGAGTCGGCCTTGTTCCACGTGGAACCGGGCCATCTCCACCTGGAGGCCGGCCAGCGCCGGTGGCGGCTCGGTGCCGGTGACGAACAGCTGGGCCCCGGTCGCGAGCAGCCAGTCGAGCACGCGCCGCTGGTGCGCGCGGTCGAGCTCCGAGGCCAGGTCGTCCAGCGCCACCACCGGCCAGGCGCCGCGCAGGCGGGCATGGTGTTCGGCCTGCGACAGCAGCAGCGCCAGGGCCGCCAGCTTGGCCTGGCCGCGCGACAGGGCCTCACGGCCGGGAATGTGGGTGAAATCGATCCGCCAGTCGGCCCTGTGGGGGCCGACGCTGGTGAAACCGCTGGCGAGATCGCGCTCGCGCGACAGCAGCAGCGCATCGGCGAGCGACAGCTCCTCGCGCCGCCAGCCCGGCAGGAAGGCAAGCCCGGCCTCGCCGGCGGCGGGCAGGAGCCCGACCGCCGCGGCCCGGAACAGAGGCTCCCAGCTCGCCACGTGGGCGTCGCGGTAGCGGGTCACCGCCTCGCCGGAGGCGGCCAGCTCCTGCTCCCAGGGTTCCAGCTGGGCAGCGACGGCGCGCGTCTTGAGCAGGGCGTTGCGCTGCTTGAGGGCGCGCGCATAGCGTCGCCATGGGGTCAGGAACTCGGGTTCCACGTGGAACAGACCCCAGTCGAGCAGGCGCCGGCGGCCTTCGCTGCCTCCCGTCACGAGGGCGTGGCTCCCGGGCTCGAAGGTCACCACGGCCAGGGCCGCGCACAGCTCGCCCAGGTGACACACGCCTGCGCCGTCCAGCCGCCCGGTCCAGTCGCTGCCGGTGTGGCGCAACCCGGCGCGATGGCGGCGCGGGCGGGTGGCGACCGCCTCGGCGATGTGGTCGTGGTGGCCGTCTCCAGGACCCGCGCCGGCCAACCCGACCACCCCTTCGGCCGCCGACGCAGGGGCACGTTCCTCCCACTCGACGAACACCTCCAGCGCCGGAGCCCCCTGCCGGATCAGCCCGTCGCGCACCCGTCCGCGGAAGCTGCGCCCATAGGCCATCAGGTGCAGGGCTTCGAGCAGGGTGGTCTTGCCGGCGCCGTTGTCGCCGGTGATGAGGTTCAGGCGAGGGCCGGGCAGGAGCTCGGCTTCGGCGAAACGCCGCATGTCGGACAGCTGCAGGCGGGTCACGCGCATGCCGCCCTCCTCGCATCGACCACCGCAAAGCAGAACGCCCGGCGGGAACCGGGCGCTCTGGCATGTTCCACGTGGAACTGGCCGGTCACAGGCGCAGCGGCATCACCACGTGCCGGCACTTGTCGCTGCTGGCCTCGCGCACCAGCGCCGAGGAGTTGGCGTCGCGGAGCTGCAGGACCACCTGCTCGTCTCGCAGGGCGGACAGGGCATCGAGCAGGTAATTGACGTTGAAGCCGATGGCCAGGTTGTCGACCTTGGTCTCGGCTTCGACTTCTTCCTGCGCCTCTTCCTGCTCCGGGTTGTGCGCGCTGATCTTCAGCTGCCCGGGCGAGACCTCCACGCGCACGCCGCGGTACTTCTCGTTGGACAGGATCGCGGCGCGCTGCAGCGAGGCGCGCAGGGCCTCGCGGTCGATCCGCACCTCGCGGTCGGCGCCGATCGGGATCACCGCCTCGTAATCGGGGAAGCGGCCATCGATCAGCTTGCTGGTGAAGGTGACATCGTCACGCTTGATGCGGATGTGGCTGCGGCCCATCTCCAGCTCGAGCTCGCGGTCGCCGCCCTCGAGCAGGCGCTGCAGCTCGGTCACGCCCTTGCGCGGCACGATGATCTGGCGCTTGGCCTGGCCGCCGCCCTCCAGCGGGGCCTCGCACAGGGCGAGCCGGTGGCCGTCGGTGGCGACGCAGCGCAGGCCCTGCTCGCGCAGGTCGAACAACAGGCCGTTGAGGTAGTAGCGCACGTCCTGCTGCGCCATCGCGAAGGCGGTGCGCTCGATCAGTTCCTTCAGCGCCGCCTCCGGCACCCGCACCCGCTCGGTGGCCTCGACCTCGTCCACCGACGGGAAGTCGTTGGCCGGCAGGCTGGACAGGGTGAAACGGCTGCGCCCGGCCTGCACGGTGATCTTGTCGCCGGACTGCGAGACGGTGACCTTCGAACCGTCGGGCAGCGCGCGCACGATCTCGAACAGCTTGCGCGCCGGGATCGTGGTCTCGCCGTCCTGGGCGTCCTCGACCGCCTGCCGCGCGACCATCTCCACCTCGAGGTCGGTGCCGGTCAGCGACAGCTGCCCGCCCTGCACCTGCACCAGCAGGTTGGCGAGCACCGGCAGGGTCTGGCGACGCTCGACCACGTTGACGACCTGGGCGAGCGGCTTCAGGAAGACTTCGCGTTGCAGGCTGAAACGCATGCGTGAGGGTTCCCCGGGAGCCAAGCTTGAAAGGATGGATAAATCAAAAGACGGGTGGTGCTGGAGGGCCGCGAAACCGGTTGAAACAGCAGGCAACCCCTTGAAGCAAAAGGAAAAACCGGCGTGACGAACTCGTGAACAACTGCCTCTGGGCCAGGCGTGCATCCTGTGGACAAGTTTGCCGCGGCGCCCCGGCCGGCGACTTGTCCACAGCTTGTCCGCGGCTCACTCACTGAGTTTGCGGATCAGCTTGTCCCAGTCCTCCCTGAGCTTGCCGTCGGTCTCCAGCAGCCCCTTGATCTGCCGGCAGGCGTGCAGCACGGTCGTGTGGTCGCGGCCGGCGAAGGCATCGCCGATCTCCGGCAGCGAATGCTCGGTCAACTCCTTGGCCAGCGCCATCGCCACCTGGCGGGGGCGGGCCAGCGAGCGCGTCCGTCGCTTCGACAACAAATCCTTGATCTGCAGGCCGTAGTAGTCTGCCACGACCTTCTGGATGTTGGGGATGCCGATCGCCTGCTGCTGCGCGCGCAGCAGGTCGCGCAGCGTCTCCTGGGCGAATTCGGTGGTGATCGGGCGGCCGGTGAAGTTGGCCCGCGCGGCCAGCGTGTTGAGCGCGCCCTCGAGGTCGCGCACGTTGCTGCGCATCTTCTTGGCGAGCAGGAAGGCGACGTCTTCCGGGATGCCGGCACCGCGCTCGCGCGCCTTCGACAGCACGATCTGCGCGCGCGTCTCGAAGTCCGGCGGATCGATCGCCACCGACAACCCCCAGCCCAGGCGCGACTTCAGCCGCGGCTCCAGGCCGTCCACCTCGCGCGGATAGCGGTCGCAGGTCAGGATGATCTGCTGCTTGCCGTCGAACAGCGCGTTGAAGGTGTGGAAGAACTCCTCCTGGGTGCGCTCCTTGCCGGCGAAGAACTGGATGTCGTCGATCAGCAGCGCGTCGATGGTCTGGAACTGGCGCTTGAACTGGTCGGCGGTCTTCTCCTGCAGCGCGCGGAAGAAGGCGTTGTAGAAGTCGTTGCTGCGCAGGTACAGCACGCGCGCGCCGGGGTTGATGCGGCGCATCTCGTTGCCGGCGGCGAACATCAGGTGGGTCTTGCCCAGGCCGGTGCCGCCGTACAGCAGCAGCGGGTTGTGCGCGCGGTCGCCGGGCTTCTGCGCGGCCTGCCAGGCGGCGGCGCGGCCGAGCTGGTTGCTGCGGCCCTCGACGAAGTTGTCGAAGGTGTAATGGGTGTCGAGGTTGCCGTGGAACGGCTCGGCGGGCAGTGGCCGCGCCGGCGCCGGCACGCTGTTGGCCGGCACCGCGGCCGGCGGCGCGACCCGGCTGAGCGACCCGATTTCCAGGCTGACGTCAGGGCTGCCGGCGAAGTGCGCGAGCAGCTCGCGGATGCGCTGCAGGTAGCGCGCGCGCACTTCGTCCATGACGAAGGCGTTGGGCGCGTACAGCACCAGTCCGTCCTCGCGCTGGCCCGCCTGCAGCGGCCTGAGCCAGGTATGCACCTCCTCGGCGGGAAGTTCGGCTTCGAGGTATTGCAGGCAGCGGGGCCAGGCATCCATGGGTGTGCGTACCGAAAAAGCTGGCCGCGCGACGGCGCCGTCGCGATGGGGACACGGGGGATGCGGCAGCCTACCATCGCGGGTCCGGCGGCGCACCCGCGCGGCGCCCGGCCGGAAGACGCCGGTGATCGCCGTTGGCCGGGCATCCTCGCGTTGCCTGGGCCGAATGCGCCGCGGAGGCGGCCCGCGGGAGCCCTCCCGGGGCGCGGCCGCCGCCGCCGGCCCCGACCCGGCCGGGCTTCCCACGCATTGACCGAGGCCAGGCTGGCGGATAGACTCCCGAATCTTTTCTGCCTCATCTGGCAAGCCCGTCATGGCCACCAAGCGCACCTACCAGCCCAGCAATCTCAAGCGCAAGCGCGACCACGGCTTCCGTGCCCGCATGAAGACCGCGGACGGCCGCAAGGTCCTCGCGCGCCGTCGCGCCAAGGGCCGCAAGCGCCTCACCGCCTGATCCGTCCATCGCGGCGGCCGCTGCCGCCTCCGATGCACGAGGTTTCCTTCCCGACGGCACGTGCGCGCTTCCCGCGCACGGCGCGGGTGCGCGCGCGCGCCGAGTACGCCCGCGTGTTCGACGCCGGCCGGCGCTGCCAGCATCCGCTGCTCGCCCTGCACGTCCTGGCCGACGACCAGCCCGCGCGGCTGGGCCTGGCCGTGTCGCGCAAGGTCGACACCCGCGCGGTCGCGCGCAACCGCATCAAGCGCGTGCTGCGCGACCATTTCCGCCACCTGCGCGCGCAGCTGCCGCCCGGCGCCTACGTGCTGGTGGCGCGCGCGCCGGCCGCGCGCGCCACCGGCCCCGCGCTGCGGGCGGCCTTCGACGAGCTGCTTCGCCGCGCTGCCGCGTTGCCCCCTCCGGCCCCGGTCGGCACAATGCCGGCGCCCGGCACCCCTTCCGCCGAGGCATCCCCGCCCCCATCCATCCCGCCGCCGCACCGCGCCGGCCGACCGTCTTCGTCCGAATGAACCAGACCCGCACCTTTTTGATCTTCGCGTGGCTGATGGTGGCCACCCTGCTGTGGATGGCCTGGGACAAGGACCACGCGGCCCCGCCCGCGCCGGCAGCCGCGTCCGCCACCGCCGCCCCGGCCGCGCCCGGCCGCGACGCCAGCGTGCCGGCCGCGCCGACCGCGGCGGCCACCCCGGCCGCGCCGGCCGTGCAGCCCCCGGCGGGCGCAACCCCGGCCGCCACCGCCGCGCCGGTCATCACCGTCACCACCGACGTGCTGCGCGTGCGCCTGGACGGCGGCGCGTTGCGCAGCGCGCAGCTGCTGCGCTATCCGCAGACCACCGACGCCAACAGCCCGCCGGTGCAGCTGTTCGCCGACGATCCGGCGCACCTGTACGAGGCCCAGAGCGGCTGGGTCAGCAACGCCAATCCCGCGCCGAGCCACGAAGGCGGCTTCGTGCCGGCCGCGCCGGCGCGCAGCTACGCGCTGGCCGACGGCGCGCAGCGCCTCGACGTGCCGTTCGTGTGGACCGGCCCGAATGGCGTGAGCATCCACCGCACCTATACCTTCACCCGCGGCGACTACGCGATCGGGGTGCGCGACGAGGTCGTCAACCAGGGCGGCGCGCCGTGGCAGGGCGCGGTCTACCGCCAGCTGCTGCGGGTGCCGCCGCAGGTGCAGACCGGCTTCACCCATCCCGAGTCGTACAGCTTTAGCGGCGCCGCGTGGTTCAGCGCCGGCAAGTACGACAAGCGCAAGTTCGCCAAGTACGGCGACGACGCGCAGCTCGCCCAGCCCAGCACCGGCGGCTGGATCGCGATGCTGCAGCACCACTTCTTCGCCGCCTGGATCCCGGGCGCGCACGACGCCAGCAACTTCTCGACCGCGTGGCTGCCGGCCGGCGCCGGCAACCACCAGGCGGCGATCCGCGAAGTCGGCCCGGCCGTCAACGTCGCGCCCGGCGCGCGCGCGACGACCAGCGCGCGGCTGTGGGTCGGCCCGAAGCTGGTCGACAAGATCGAGGCGCAGCACGTGCCCGGGCTCGAGCGCGCGGTCGACTTCAGCAGCTACGGCTGGCTGGCGTGGATCGCCGGCCTGCTGTTCTCGGTGCTGTCCTTCCTGCACTCGCTGTTCGGCAAC
>JBQCFN010000178.1:0-12034 GCA_051959035.1 Lysobacteraceae bacterium
TGCAGCGCGCCGAGGAGCAGCGGGCGCAGGCGCACGCTCATCGCCAGCGCGCCCGCCTCGCGCCGCCGGCGTTCCGCCGGCGTGGCGGGCAGCGGTCCCGGACTGAACACGGGCAGGCGGACGACCACGCCGTCGTCGTCGCGCGGGTCGGTCGCCGGCTGGCGCAGCTGGAAGGGCGCCGACAACACCGGCTCGTCCTGGTCGCGGGCGCGCGACAGCGCGGCCAGGTTGGCCGGCTGCGAGACGATGTCGAGCCCGAGCAGGCTGCGGTTGGGCGCCAGCGGCGCGACCCGCGTGTACACGTAATGCGCGCGCCCGTCGGCGCCGGTGCTGCGCGGCGCGTACGCGACCGCCAGCAGGCTGGGCACCATCCGCTGCGCCTGCAGGTTCTCGATGATGTCGGCGAAGCGCTCCTCGTCGATGCCGGAGGCGACCAGGTAGGCCGACTGCACCGCGCGCAGCTGCAGCCCCGCGCTTTCGAGCTGGCGCTGGACCTGGCCGAGGGTGCGCCGGGCCACCAGCGCGTGGCGCGCCCGCGCCTGCCCGGCGAGGTCGTGGTGCTCGAGCAGGACCAGCGACGTGGTCGCCAGCAGGCCCAGCAGCAGGCCGCCGAGCGCCCACGCCCAGGCCGGCAATCCGAGCATCTGCGCCGCCGAGCCGGCCGACTCCGTCTGGACCTGCGTTCCGGCAGAATGCGAGCTCTCTTCTCCCACGCGCGGTCCCCGCGATGCCCACTCCCGCCATCCTATATGCCGACCACCTCGCCGTGTTGCAAAACCGGGCCTGCGCGGCGCTGGCCCGGGGCGGCTTCGACCACCTGGTGGTGCCGAGCGGCACCCTGCACTACCAGGCCTTCGACGACCGCGACTATCCGTACGCGGTCAATCCGCAGTTCAAGGCCTGGCTGCCGCTGACGCGCAACCCGGGCAGCTGGCTGGTGTTCACGCCGGGGGCGCGGCCGAAGGTGGTGTACCTGCAGCCGTTCGACTACTGGCACTCGGTGCCGGAAGCGCCGTCGGGCTACTGGACCGGACACTTCGACATCGTGGTGGTGCGCACGCCGGAGGAAGCCCTCGCCCACCTGCCCGACCCGGCGCGCAGCGCGATCCTCGGCGAGCCGCAGAGCGCGCTCGGGGCGTACGTGCCGGACAACCCGCCGGCGGTCGTCGCCTACCTGGAGTACCACCGCGCGTTCAAGACGCCCTACGAGATCGCGATGATGCGCGAGGCGAGCCGCATCGGCGTGCGCGCGCACCGCGCCGCCGAGCGCGCCTTCCATGCCGGCGCCAGCGAGTTCGGCATCCACCTCGTGTACTGCCAAGCCGCCGGCCAGGACGCGAACGACCTGCCCTACGGCAACATCGTCGCGCTCAACGAGCACGGCGCGGTCCTGCATTACATGGACCGCGATCGCGCGCCCCCGCCGCAGCGGCGCAGCCTGCTGGTCGACGCGGGCGCCAGCTTCGGCGGCTATGCCTGCGACATCACCCGCACCCACGCGGCCGACCCCGGCAGCGAGTTCCAGGCGCTGGTCGACGCGGTCGACGCAGCGCAGCGGCGCATGTGCGCGCAGATGCGCGCCGGCTTCGACTACCGCCAGCTGCACCTGGACGCGCACCTGGCGCTGGCGACCATCCTGCGCGACTTCGGCATCGTGCGGATGGCGCCGGAATCGGCGGTGGAAACGGGCGTGAGCAGCGCGTTCTTCCCGCACGGCGTCGGCCACGGCATCGGCCTGCAGGTGCACGAGGTCGCGGGCTTCGCCGCCAGCGACGCCGGCGGCACCATCGACAAGCCCGCCGGCCATCCCTACCTGCGCCTGACCCGCACGCTCGCGCCCGGCATGGTGGTGACGATCGAGCCCGGCCTCTACTTCATCGACATGCTGCTGTCGAAGCTGCGCAACGATGGATTCGCCGACGCGGTGGACTGGGCGCGCGTCGATGCGTTCCGCCCGTATGGCGGCATCCGCATCGAGGACGACGTCGTGTGCACCGGGGGCGAGCCCGAAAACCTGACCCGCGACGCCTTCGCCGCGGCGTGAGCGGAACCGGCGCGCCGCCCGTCAGCGCGACGCCATCAGCGCCTCGATCTCGTCCGCGCTGCGCGCGAGCTTCTGCGTCAGCACGCGGTGGCCGTCGGCGGTGATCGCGACGTCGTCTTCGATGCGGATGCCGATGCCGCGCCACTTCGCGGCGACCGAGCGGTCGTCCGGCGACACGTACAGGCCCGGCTCGATGGTGAACACCATGCCGGGTTCGAGCAGGCGCGACTGGCCGTCGATGCGGTAGTCGCCGACGTCGTGCACGTCCAGGCCGAGCCAGTGGCCGGTCTTGTGCCGGTAGAAGCGCTTGTAGTGGCCGTCGCGCAGGTTGCCTTCGAGCGTGCCCTTGAGCAGGCCGAGGCGGAGCAGGCCCTCGGTCAGCGTCTCCACCGCGGCCTGGTGGCCGGACTCGTAGGGTACGCCGGGGCGCGCCTGCGCCAGCGCCGCCATCTGCGCGGCGTGCACCAGGTCGTGCAGCGCGCGCTGCTCCCGTGAGAAGCGGCCGTCGACCGGGAAGGTGCGGGTGATGTCGGCGGCGTAGTTGCGGTATTCGGCGCCGGCGTCGACCAGCACCAGCTCGCCCGCGCGCGCGACCGCGTTGTTGGCGACGTAGTGCAGCACGCAGGCGTTGGCGCCGGCGCCGACGATGCTGCCGTAGGCGGGCACCGCGTCGTGTTTGCGGAACACGTATTCGATCTCGGCCTGCAGCGCGTACTCGGGCATGCCGGCGCGCACAGCGCGCATCGCCGCCTCGTGCGCGGCGATGCTGGTGTCGGCGGCGCGCTGCATCAGCTTGAGCTCGTCGCGCGACTTGAACAGGCGCAGCTCGTCGAGCAGGTGGCCGAGCTCGAGGAACTCGTGCGGCGGCTGCGCGCCCAGGCGCACCTGCGCGCGCACCCGGTTGAGCCAGCCGATCAGCTGGATGTCGAACTCGGTGTCGCGGCCGAAGTGGTAGTAGACGCGCGAGCGGCCCTCGAGCAGGCCGGGCAGGATCTCGTCGAGGTCGGCGATCGGGTAGGCATCGTCCATGCCGTACGCCTCGACCGCCCCTTCGGGACCGGCGCGCGGGCCGTCCCAGCCTTCGCGCTCGGGATCGCGCTCGCGGCAGAACAGCAGCGCCTCGCCGTGCGCGCGGCCGGGCACCAGCACCAGCACCGCCTCCGGCTCGCCGAAGCCGGTGAGGTACCAGAGGTCGGAATCGGGCCGGTACGGATGGTGGGTGTCGCGGCTGCGGATGCGCTCGGGCGCGGCCGGCACCACCAGGATGGCGTCGTCGCCGGCCATGCGCATGAGCTGGCGGCGGCGGCGCGCGTATTCCTTCGCGTCGATGCCGGTGGCCGCCTTCAGCGCGGCGCTGCGGGTACGGGACGGATCGAGCAGCATCGACGGCGCCTCAGTGGAACTGCTGGCGGTGGCGCGGCGCGAGCACGCAGTCGCCGTGCAGCAGCAGCGCGGCCACGCGCACGAATTCCTCGAGCTCGGCGAGCGCGTCCTCGTCCTCCTCGTCGCCGTCCTCCTGCGGGCTGGCCGCGGCGAGGCGGGCGATGTCGGTGAGCGCTTCGCGGCTTTCCTCGCTCAGTGGCGGGTTGGCGCCGGCGGCGAGGCCGAAGCTGCCGAGGAAGCCCCGGCACCAGTCGAACAGCGCGCCGCTGCGCTCGGCCAGCGTGGCATCGGCGCCGGGCAGGAGCAGTTCGAAACCGAAGTCGCGGTCGTCGAACTGCGACGCGCTCGCCTCCTGCAGCCGGGCGAGCGGGCCGCCGGCGGGGACCGGGGCCAGGGCGTCGTCGGCCAGCGCCCGGGCCGGCCAGTCGGCGCCAGCCGCGCCGCCGCCGGCGAGCCAGCCGCACAATGCGCCGTGCAGCTCGGCGGGTGGCACCGCGATGCCGTGGGCACGGGCGGCGCTCGCCACCTGGTCGGACGGGGGCAGGGGAATCGACACGGGCACTGGTCTGGGGCGGGGGGTCCAGTGTAGCCGCAGCCCAGCTTGCCGCGCCGGATGCTTGGCCTACACTGGCCGGACCACCCGCCTGGTGCGTTGCCTTGCGCCTCCCCGTCCACGTTCCCGCCGCCTGGCACCGCACCGGAGCCCTGCTGCTGGCGCTGCTGTGCACGCTGCCGGCGCGCGCGGAAGTGCGCGACTTCTACTTCGAACGCGCGACCGGCGACAACGGCCTCGCCCAGCGCACGGTGACCGCGCTGGCGCAGGACGAGGACGGCTTCGTCTGGGTCGGCACGCAGGGCGGGCTGCACCGGTTCGACGGCCAGCACTACACCGTCTACCGGGAAGACCCGCGCAATCCGCGCAGCCTGCCCGACAGCTTCGTCACCGCGGTCGCGCCCGACCACGCGGGCGGCCTGTGGGTCGGCACCTATTCGCGCTACGTGGCCCGGCTGGACCTCGCCAGCGGGCAGTTCCGCCGCTACGGCATCGAGCGCGACGACGGGCAGGGCTGGCGCCAGGTGGCCGCCGTGCTCGCGGCGCCGGACGCGGTGTGGATCGGCACCGCCGCCGGACTCGAACGGCTGGATCCGCGCAGCGGCCGGCGCGCGCGCGTGCTTGCCCTGCCCGCCCCCGCGCGCAGCGTCGCGGCGCCGCGCCAGGGGCTGCTGCGCGATCCGCACGGCGTGCTGTGGTACGCCACCGGCTCGGGCCTGTACCGCTTCGACCCGGCCACCGGCCAGGCACGGCGGCTGGGCGAGCAGCCGGTGCACGTGGTGCTGCGCGACCGCGCCGGGCGCCTCTGGGCCGGTGGCGACGAAGGCCTGTTCCTGGTCGGCGACCAGCGCTCGCTGCAGCGGGCCTGGCCGCGCGAGGACGAACCCGCCGCCGACGTGCGCGCGCTCGCCGAAGCACCCGACGGCCGCTTGTGGCTGGCGATCGCCAGCGATGGCCTGCGCCGCTTCGACCCGGCCACCGGCCGCACCCTCGCGGTGCGCCAGAACACCGCCCTCGCCGGCGCCCTGCCGGAAAACGGCGCCAACGCGCTGATGGTCGACAACGCCGGCCTGCTGTGGGTCGGCGGCCAGCTGCGCGGGGTGGCCGTCACCGATACCGCCGGCACGCGCTTCCGCTACGTCACCGACCTCGCCCATCCCTCCAGCGTGCGCGCCATCTGGCAGGCGCCGGACCTGCGCATCTGGCTCGGCGTCGACGACGGCCGCCTGCTGCGCTACGACCCGGCCGACGGCCGGCTCGACGACGAAAGCGCCCTGCTGCCCTCCGGCCCGGGCCTGCCGATGGTGCGGGTGATGGCCTTCGCCGAGGCGCCCGACGGAGCGCCGTGGGTAGCCACCACCGGGGGCCTGTACCGCCTCGACGTGAAGCGGCCGGCGCTGGTGCCGGTGCCGCTGCCCGGCATGGTCGCGCCGCGCCTGCGCACGCTGCTGCGCGATCCCGCCGGGCGCCTGTGGCTGGGCACCGACGACGCCGGCCTGCTCCGCTTCGACCCGGCCGATCCGCAGTCGCTGCTGCGCATCTCCTTCCGCGACGGCGACCCGTCCGGGCTGTCGCATCCGACCGTGCATGCGCTGCTGCTCGCCCGCGACGGCAGGCTGTGGATCGGCACCGGCCACGGACTCGACGTGCTCGACCCGGCCAGCGGCCGGCTGCGCCACTACCACCAGGCCGTCGGCGGCCTTGCCGGCAACCTCGTGCGGGCGCTGTGGCAGGCGCGCGACGGCTCGGTGTGGGTGGGCAGCCACGGCGGCCTCAACCGGGTCACCGCCGGCGCGGATGGCACGCTGCGCTTCGAGCAGCCGCTGGCGGCGGCGCTCGGCGGCGACCCCGCGCCGGTCGTCTACAGCGGCCTGGCCGATCCGCTCGGCCGCTTCTGGCTGGGCACCGACCGCGGCCTGCAGCGCTTCGACCCACGCACCGGCAGCCTGCGCCATTACGCTCCGGCGGACGGCCTGCAGGACGTCGAATTCAACGGCGGCGCCGCGGCCAGGCTCGGCAGCGGGCGGCTCGCGTTCGGCGGCGTCGAGGGCCTCAACACCTTCGACCCGCAGCACCTGGACGACAGCGGCTACCAGCCGCCGCTGCGGCTGCTGCACGCCGAGGTCGACGATGCGGGCCAGGCCCTGCAGCCGATGCAGGGCGGCGGGCTTCGCATGCCCGAGTCGGCCGGCCTGCTGCGCCTGCGCATCGGCGCGCTCGACTACCTCGGCAACGCCGGCATCCACTACCGCTACCGGATCGACGGCCTCGACCACGGCTGGATCGACAACGGCAACCGCAGCGAGATCACCTACACCCTGCTGCCGGCCGGCCACTACGTGTTCCGCGCGCAGAGCACCAACCACGATGGCGTGTGGAGCACGCACGAGCTGCGCATCCCCCTGGTGGTCACGCCACCGCTGTGGCGGCACCCGCTGGCGCTTGCCGGCTACGCGCTGCTGGCGGCGCTGCTGGCGCTGCTGGCGTGGTGGCACTGGCGCGCGCGGCGGCGGCGCGAGCGCGGCTACTTCGAACGCATCCGCGACCGCGAGGAGCGCCTCAAGCTCGCGCTGTGGGCCTCGGGCGACCAGTTCTGGGATTACGACCTCGCGCGCAACGAGCTGATGCGCATGCGCGCGCACGACGACGTGCGCAGCGCCTCGGACCTGCGCATCGACAGGGAATACGAGCAGGACCACCAGATCCATCCGGACGACCTGCCGCAGGTGCGCGAACGCCTGCGCCAGCACCTGCGCGGGGACACCGCGTTGTTCCTGTCCGAGCACCGGGTGCTCGAGCACGGCCAGTGGGTGTGGGTCCGGGCGCGCGGCAAGGCGGTGGAGCGCGACGCCGACGGCCGCGTGCTGCGCATCGCCGGCACCGCCCGCAACGTCAGCAACAGCCGCCACGCCGAACGCGAGCGCCGCATCGCCACCGAGGTGCTGCGCAGCATGAACGAGGCGGTGTCGGTGCTCGACCGCGGCTTCGACTTCGTGTCGGTCAACCCCGCGTTCTCGCGCATGACCGGCTATTCCGACGTCGAGGTGATCGGCCGCAACGGCAGCCTGCTCGACAGCGCGCAGCACGACCCGGGCTTCTACCGCCAGGTGCGCGAGCACATCGAGCGCCACGGCCGCTGGTCGGGCGAGATGTGGCAGCAGCGCAAGGATGGCGAGGAATTCCTGTGCGCCTACGAGTGCACCGCGGTGCTCGACCACAACGGCCAGCACCAGCTCTACGTCGCGGTGCTCAGCGACATCACCGACCAGAAGCGCGCCGAGCAGGAGCTGCGCTACCTCGCCAACTACGACACGCTCACCAACCTGCCCAACCGCACCCTGCTCGCCGAGCGGCTGTCGCGCGCGATCGTGCGCGCGCGCCGGCAGGACGACCGCATCGCGGTGCTGTTCCTCGACCTGGACCGCTTCAAGGACATCAACGACTCGCTCGGCCATGCCGCCGGCGACCGCATCCTGCGCGCGGCGGCGGTGCGCCTGCAGGAAACCGTCGGCGCCCAGCACACCGTCGCCCGCCTGGGCGGCGACGAGTTCACGGTGGTGCTGGAGAACCTGCGCTCGCCCGAGGAGGCGGACAAGGTCGCGCGCGAGATCATCATGGCCTTCGAGGCGCCGCTGCTGACCGACGACCGCCACGAGGTGTCGATCTCGCCGTCGATCGGCATCAGCCTGTACCCCGACCACGCGCAGGTGCCGACCGAACTGCTCAAGCAGGCCGACACCGCGATGTACCAGGCCAAGTCGTTCGGCCGCCGCACCTTCGTGCGCTACACCGAGGCGATGGACGTCTCGATCCGCCGCCGCGCCACCATTTCCGGCGCGCTGCGCAAGGTGCTGGACCGCGGCGAGCTGCGCATCGCCTACCAGCCGCGCATGGCGCTGGCGGAGAACCGCATCGTCGGCGTGGAAGCGCTGCTGCGCTGGCACAGCCCGGAGCACGGCGACATCCCGCCCTCGCAGTTCATCCCGCTGGCCGAGGAGGCGGGACTGATCCTCGAGATTGGCGAATGGGTGCTGCGCGAGGCCTGCCTGACCCTGCACCGCTGGCGCCAGCACGGCCTGTCGGACCTGCGGATGGCGGTGAACGTCTCGGCGCTGCAGCTGCTTCGCGGCGACCTGCCGGGCGTGGTCGAGCGCGTGCTGGCCGAAACCGGCCTGCCGCCGTCGGCGCTGGAGCTGGAGCTGACCGAAAGCGTGGTCATGGCCAACGCCGAGCAGACCGCCGACAAGCTGCAGGCCTTCCGCCGGCTCGGCATCTCGCTGGCGATCGACGACTTCGGCACCGGCTATTCCTCGCTCGCCTACCTCAAGCGCCTGCCGATCAACACGCTCAAGATCGACAAGGAATTCGTCGACGACCTCAGCCTCGGCTCCGAGGACGCGGCGATCACCACCACCGTGATCGCGATGGCGCGCTCGCTGGGCCTCAACGTCGTGGCCGAGGGCGTGGAGACGGAGGCCCAGGTGCAATTCCTGCGCGAGCACCAGTGCGACGAGATCCAGGGCTACTGGCTGTCGCCGCCGCTGGACGGCCACCGCTGCCTGGCGCTGATCCGCAACTGGGCGCCGGCTGGCCAGCGCCCGGCGCCGGCGGTCGCGCCTTGACCACCCCACGGCCGCTGCCTATCGTGCCGGCATGGAAGCCTCCGCGCTGCTCGCCCAGCTGCAAGCCCTGACCGCCCGCGTCGAGACGCTGGCCGAACGCGTGCAGCGCCTGGCCGAGGAGAACCGCAGCCTGCGCCAGCAGCAGGAGCAGCTCGCGTCCGATCGCGCGCAACTGCTGGCCAAGAACGAGCAGGCGCGCTCGCGGGTGGAAGCGATGATCGCGCGGCTCAAGTCGCTGGAGCAGCACACGTGAGCAGCGAGGCGGTCAGCATCCGCATTCTGGATCGTGAATACACCGTCGGCGTCGCGCCGGAGGAGCGCGACAGCCTGGTCGCCGCCGCGCGCCTGCTCGAACAGAAGATGCGCGAGGTGCGCGGGGCCAACCGCATGGCTGCCGTCGACCGCGTCGCCGTGCTCGCCGCGCTCAACCTCGCGCACGAATTGCAGCAGTTGCGCGAGGAACAGACGGGCCGCGGCGACGAGGTCGCGCGGGCGCTCGCCTCGCTGCAGCAGAAGCTGGACGACGCCCTCGCCGCGTCGTCGCGCTGACCTCGCTGAACGTCGCCGCCGCGCATTCCGACAAATGGGTAGGACGCGCGCGCGGGCATCGCTATACTCCGCCTGCGTCCTCTGCCGTGCCCGACGGCGTGTGCAAACATTCGCCTTGTCCCTTAATGACGACCACGGGGGCACGACGGAAGCCCGGTGTGCATGTCCGCCACGAGCGGGAAGCCCGACGGCTGCCAAGTGTCCCCACTTGAACCCCGGGTTCAAGGTCGTTTCGCACGCATCGTCATGGCGGAGGACCCCTTTCCCGAAGCCCGCGCCGGCCGGCGCGGGCTTCGTCCTTTCCGGGCGACGGAAACGTCGTTGCCGCGCCGGTAAAATCGCGCGATGACCGATCGCCCCAGCCTGCGCCGGCAGTTGCGCGCCGCGCGCCGCGCGTTGCCCGCCGCCGAGCGCATCGCCGCCGCCGAGGCGCTGGCCACGCGCCTGCTCGCACTGCCGTTCGCGCCTCCGGCCGGCCACGTCGGCGGTTACTGGGCGATGGACGGCGAGATCGCGCTGCATGCCTGGCAGTTGCGCCTGCCGCACGGGTACCACTATTGCCTGCCGGTGCTCGGCGACGACGAGCGCCTGCGCTTCGCGCCCTGGCGGCCAGGCGCACCGCTGCGGGAGAACCGCTTCGGCATCCCGGAACCGGACGTCGCCGAGGACGCACTGGTCGCACCGGAAGGGATGGCGCTGGTGGTCGTGCCGCTGGTCGGTTTCGACGCGCGCTGCCACCGGCTCGGGATGGGAGGCGGCTGGTACGATCGCAGCTTCGCGTTCCGCCAGGGGCGCGGCGCGCCGCCCTGGCTGGTCGGCGCCGGATTCGCGCTGCAGCGCCTCGACGCCCTGGCCGCCGAGCCCTGGGACGTCGGCCTGGACGCGGTGTGCACCGAATCGGCAACCCACCTGGCTTCCGAGGTGCCCGCATGAGCCACCGCGTCCGCCACTGGCTGATGAAGTCCGAGCCAGGCGATTTCTCGATCGACGACCTCGCGCGCGTCGGCGTCGAACCCTGGACCGGCGTGCGCAACTACCAGGCGCGCAACTTCATGCGCCAGATGCAGGTCGGCGACGGCGTGCTGTTCTACCACTCGAACACCGACGTCCCGGGCGTCTACGGCATCGCCGAGGTGGCGGGCACCGCCTATCCGGATCCGACCCAGTTCGACCGCAAGTCGAAGTATTACGACGAGAAGGCCACGCGCGAGGAGCCGCGCTGGTTCCTCGTCGACGTGCGCTTCGTGCGCAAGCTCGCCCGGCCGGTGCCGCTCAATGCCATCCGCGCCAGGGCCGAGGTGCTCGGCGAGGATTTCGCGCTGATCCGCAAGGGCAGCCGGCTATCGGTGCTGCCGGTCAGCGCGCAGCAGTGGAAGACCATCCTGTCCCTGGAGTAAGCATGTCCGAAGGCAAGCGCCTCGCCGGCGAGAAGGCGATCGAATTCGTCGAGGACGGCATGGTCGTCGGCATCGGCACCGGCTCGACCGTCGCCTTCTTCATCGATGCGCTCGCGCGCATCCGCCACCGCATCGCCGGCGCCGTCTCCAGCTCCGAGCAGAGCACCGCGCGGTTGCGCCAGCACGGCATCGAGGTCCTGGACCTCAACGATACCGGCCCGCTGTCGCTGTACGTCGACGGCGCCGACGAATGCGATCCGCAGCGTCGGCTGATCAAGGGCGGCGGCGCCGCGCTGACCCGCGAGAAGATCATCGCGGAAGCCAGCCAGCGCTTCGTCTGCATCGTCGACCCTTCCAAGCGGGTCGAGGTGCTCGGCCGCTTCCCGCTGCCGGTCGAGGTGATCCCGATGGCGCGCAGCCTGGTGGCGCGCGAGCTGGTCGCGCTCACCGGCGGACAGCCGGTGTGGCGCGAGGGCGTGGTCACCGACAACGGCAACTGGGTGCTCGACCTGCATGGGCTGTCGATCACCGACCCGCTCGCGCTTGAATCGGCGATCAACCAGGTCCCGGGCGTGGTCACGGTCGGACTGTTCGCCCGCCGGCCGGCGGACGTCGTGATCGTCGGCGAACAGACGCCGCGCGTCCTGCGCTGAGGGCGACGGCCAGCCGCGCGTCCGGGCCGTCCCGGCCCCGGCGGGGCGGCCCTGGCCATCGGCATCCGGCGGCGGAGGCCGACCCGGCCGCCGGGATCGGCGCCCATCGCTTCGGCGCTGCCGGGCCTCGATGTTGTCCTCGATTTTCTGCACGGCCCATCCGGCAGCTGCCGGCGCGCGCATGGCGAACAGCGCTTGCGCTGCCCATCCGCGAACGACGCCGGCCTTTGCCTGCCCATTCCAGTTTCCCGCCGGCATGAGGCCGGCGGGAACGGGCGTGGCTGGCGCGGGTACGCCCAAGCACGGAAAGGACAAGAGTCCCACGCAGATTTCCGCGCGCAAAGAAAAACCCCCAGCCAGTGGCTGGGGGTTTTTGGGATAAAGACCCTGGCGATGACCTACTCTCGCATGCGGATGCACACTACCATCGGCGCGTGCGCGTTTCACTTCCGAGTTCGGAATGGGATCGGGTGGGACCACGCAGCTATTGTCACCAGGGAGAGGGTGGAGGGTCGCGGCCCGGGAAAATCCCGGTCGCGCTCACGCTCTCGCTCGGTTGCTTCCGGCGGGAATCCCCGCCTTCGGCGAATAAGTCGGAATGTAGCGAGCAATGGTCCGAACGTCGACGCGTCGTCGAGTCCAAGGCCACTTGAGGTTATATGGTCAAGCCGCACGGATCATTAGTACAGGTTAGCTCAACGCATTACTGCGCTTACACACCCTGCCTATCAACCACCTGGTCTTGATGGTTCCTTCAGGGGGCTTGTGCCCCGGGAGATCTCATCTTGAGGCGCGCTTCCCGCTTAGATGCTTTCAGCGGTTATCGCTTCCGA
>JBQCFN010000179.1:0-12516 GCA_051959035.1 Lysobacteraceae bacterium
CGTCGCGGCGCCCGCGGTCTCCGTGCCGCCACCGGCGGCAGGCGCGCCACCCGTGTAGCGCGGCGTGCCTTCGCCGAAGAATTAGACCTGCACCACGTCCTCGCCGCGTGGCGCGGGCACGCCGGTGAAGCGCACCAGCGAGATCCATACCAGCAGCACCAGCAGGACGAGATGGATGAACAGCGTGATCGCCATCGCCAGCAGGCGCTGGCGGCGCTCCTCGGCCGCGGGCGGATGCCATTGCTGGCGCCACAGGGTGGCGAACGCCTGCCAGCGCGTGAGCTCGCCCACGCGCGGTGGCGGCTTCGCCAGCTCGCGCTCGAGGAACAGCACGACGAATGCCTCCGCCGCGGCGCCGGTCACCGCGCCGAGGCGCGCCACCATGGCGTCGAACCACTCCTGCCAACCCGGCGGAAACACGCCCGGCGGCGTCTCCGGCCGCAACGACCTGCGGCCGCGCCGGCGCAGGGCTTCGATGAGGTCGGCGGAGGTGAACACCCGTCAGCGCCGCCGGGCCGGTCAGGCCGCGTCGCGCGGCTGGTCCGATCGGATGTAGGGGGCCGCGCCGCTGGCGTGGTCGGTGGCGTCGCGCACCGCCGTCACCCCGGGAACGCGCGCGAGCAGCGTCTTTTCGATGCCCTGCTTGAGGGTCACGTCGACCATCCCGCAGCCGTGGCAGCCGCCGCCGAAGCGCAGCACCACCACGCCTTCGCCGGTCACTTCCTGCACCGCCACGTTGCCGCGGTGCTGGGCGAGCTGCGGGTTGACCTCGTGCTCGACCACCCAGCGCACCCGCTCGACCAGCGAGGCGCTCTCGGCGGGCGCCTCGCCCTTGATCTTCGGCGCGCGGATCTGCAGCTGGCCGCCGGTCGCCTGCGGCACGTAGTCGATCTCGGCGCCGTCGAGGTACTGCACGCTGGCCGCTTCCACCCACAGGGTGAAGCCTTCCAGGTCCACCGCCCATTCGTCGCCCGCGAGGTCGCGCGGCTCGGCGAACTCCAGGCGCACGTCGGCGCGCGGCGTGCCCGGGTGCATGGCCGCCAGGCGGACGCCGAGCCCGGGCAGGTCCTCACGCTCGATCAGCTTGCGGAAATGGGCCTGCGCCGATTCGGAGATCTGGATCATGGCGGCTATTCTAACGGGCCGCGGGCGCACCCCGCCGCGCGCCGCTCTCCCCACCGGGGCCGCCGCGCCGGCATCCGTTCAGCGCAGCGGCAGGAGGATTCCGCCATGAACGACCTGATCGCCCTCGCCGACGCCCACTGCCTGCCGCGCCGCGGCAGCGAACACCGCCTCAGCGAGGCGCGCGTGCGCGAGCTGCTGCCGCAGGTGCCGGGCTGGGAGCTGGTCGAGGACGGCCATGCGATCAGCCGCACCTTCACCTTCCCCGACTACTACCGCACGATCGCCTTCGTGAACGCCCTCGCCTTCATGGCCAACCGCGAGGACCACCACCCGGACCTGGGCGTGCACTACGACCGATGCGTGGTGCGCTATTCCACCCACGACGTCGGCGGGCTGAGCGAGAACGACTTCATTTGCGCCGCCAGGGCGGACGCGCTCGTCGGCTGATCCGGGCGCGCGGTGCGCCGGCCGGCTCAGCCGAGCCGGTCGAGCACGTCGATCAGCTCCGGCACCAGGGGCGCGTTGAGCAGGTAGGGCGCGCGGCCGGCGTCGAGCGCGAATTCGAGCGTCGAGGCGTGCAGGAACAGCCGCTTCAGGCCCGCCTGTTCGCGCAGCCGGCGGTTGGCCGCCTCGTCGCCGTACTTCGGGTCGCCAGCCACCGGGTGCCCGAGGTGGCGCGCATGCACGCGGATCTGGTGGGTGCGGCCGGTCTCGATCCGCACCTCGCAGTAGGACTGCCCGCCCCGCCGTTCCAGCACGCGGAAATGGCTGCGCGAGGGCTTGCCGCCCGCGCTCGCGGGGTCGACGACCTGCACGTGCCGCTCGCCGCCCTGGCGCAGGCCGACGTGCAGCGGCGCATCGACCGACAGCACGCCATCGGGCAGGCGCCCGACCAGCAGCGCCAGGTAGCGCTTGGCGATGCCGCCGTCCTCGCGCATCAGCGCCTGCAGCTCGGCCAGGGCGGAACGCTTCTTGGCGACCACCAGCAGGCCGGAGGTGTCGCGGTCCAGCCGGTGGACCAGCTCCAGCGATTCCTTCGGCCGCAACGCGCGCAGGGTCTCGATCGCGCCGAAGGAAATGCCGCTGCCGCCGTGGCTGGCCACGCCGGAGGGCTTGTTGATCGCCAGCAGGCGCGCGTCCTCGAAGACGATGCTGGCCTCCATCGCCTCCAGCAGCCCCTTCGCCGGGCTGCCCTTTTCCCCCGGCCCGGCCAGCCGGACCGGGGGGATGCGCACCTCGTCGCCGCCTTCGAGCTTGCGTTCGGCCTTCGCCCGGCCGCCGTTCACCCGCACCTGGCCGGAGCGCACCAGCTTGTAGACCAGCGAGCGCGGCGCGCCCTTGAGCTGGCCGAGCAGGAAATTGTCCAGCCGCTGGCCCGCGCGGTCCTCGGGGACACGGACGATGCGGGCGGCGCTGGCCGGACCGGCCGGGTCGGGAGGGGTCATCCGGGGGAGCCTGATCTGTTACACTCGGCGGGCGAGATAAGGGTTTGATTTCGCAGGAAGTTGCCGACCGGGCGCCTTGCGCCGGGAAAGCCGGGCCGAAAGCCCACCTTCCGCGATCCCGATGCAGCGCGCGACCACCGCCCCCGGGGCGGCCATGTTAGCGGCTCGTCGGCAGGCCCGGCCATCGCCGGATGGACTGACACCCGTCCGTGCTGAACAACGACCCGCGTGGCAGCAGCGCCCAGCGCCGCCGCCCCGGCCTTGCAACCCGATCGAACATAGAAAGCGCTCCCGCGGTCCGCCGTGGTGTCGTAGCGCTGGAAACATGAAGCCGCCCCGGCCGCGCGATGCGCGACGGAGCGGCCGGCGGTATCCAGAGGCAAACGCCCATGGCGTTTCCGCGCAGGACAGCGCGCGAGGAACGCACACATGAAACGCATGCTGATCAACGCCACGCAGGCAGAGGAACTGCGCGTGGCGATCGTCGACGGCCAGACGCTCTACGACATCGACATCGAGCAGCCGTCGAAGGAACAGAAGAAGTCCAACATCTACAAGGGCCGCATCACCCGGCTCGAACCCTCGCTGGAAGCCGCGTTCGTCGAATACGGCGCCGAGCGCCACGGCTTCCTGCCGCTGAAGGAAATCTCCCGCGACTATTTCCAGGCCGGCGTCGACCCGCACAAGGCGACGCTGCGCGAGCTGCTGCGCGAAGGGCAGGAAGTGGTCGTGCAGGTGGACAAGGAGGAGCGCGGCAACAAGGGCGCCGCGCTGACCACGTTCATCTCGCTGGCCGGCCGCTACATGGTGCTGATGCCCAACTCGCCCACCGCCGGCGGCGTGTCGCGCCGGATCGAGGGCGACGACCGCGCCGCGCTCAAGGAGGCGATGGACAAGCTGGCCATCCCCGACGACATGGGGGTGATCATCCGCACCGCCGGCGTCGGCCGCGACGCCGAAGAGCTGCAGTGGGACCTGGACTACCTGCTGAGCGTGTGGAAGGCGATCGCCGAGGCGGCGCTGACCAAGCCCGCGCCCTTCCTGATCTACCAGGAGTCGCGGCTGATCATCCGCGCCCTGCGCGACTACATGCGCCCGGACATCGGCGAGATCCTGGTCGACACCAGGGAGATGTACGACGAGGCGCGCGAATTCGTCGAGCAGGTGATGCCGCACAACCTGCGCAAGCTCAAGCACTACACCGACGACGTCCCGCTGTTCAACCGCTTCCAGATCGAATCGCAGATCGAGAACGCCTACGAGCGCAACGTGCGCCTGCCCTCCGGCGGCGCGCTGGTGATCGACCAGACCGAGGCGCTGACCGCGGTCGACGTCAACTCGGCGCGCGCCACCAAGGGCGGCGACATCGAGGAAACGGCGTTCCACACCAACCTCGAGGCGGCGGAGGAAGTCGCCCGCCAGCTGCGCCTGCGCGACCTCGGCGGCCTGGTGGTGGTCGACTTCATCGACATGGCGTCGAGCAAGCACCAGCGCGAGGTCGAGAACCGGCTGCAGAACGCGCTGCGATCGGACCGCGCACGCGTGCAGATCGGCCGCATCTCCAAGTTCGGCCTGCTGGAAATGAGCCGCCAGCGCCTGCGCCCGTCGCTGGGCGAGGCCAGCCAGATCGTCTGCCCGCGCTGCGAGGGCCACGGCCGCCTGCGCAGCATCGAGTCGCTCGCGCTGTCGATCATCCGCGTCGCCGAGGAGCACGCGATGAAGGACAACACCGGCCAGGTGCTGGTGCAGGCGCCGGTGGAGATCGCGAACTACCTGCTCAACGAGAAGCGCCGCGCGCTGACCGAGATCGAGCAGCGCCACGATGCGCCGATCGTGATCGTCGCCGACGACCAGCTGGAGACGCCGCACTACGAAGTGACGCGCATCCGCGAGAACGAGCTCGGCGAGGAAACCAGCAAGCCGAGCTACCAGCGCGGAACGCCGCGCAAGCTGGCCACCATCGCGCTGACCAAGGCCAACCTCAACGTACCGGCCGCGCCCGCGGTCACCAACGTGCGTCCGGCCCAGCCCGCGCCCGTCCGCGAGCCGCGCGAGGAAACGCCGGCGCCGATGCCGGCGCCCGCCCCGGTCGCGCCCGCGCCGGCCCCGGCCGGCGGCGGCCTGATGGGCTGGCTGCGTGGCCTGTTCGCGCCGGCCCCGGCGGCGGCGCCGGCCGCGCCGCAGCCCGCGCGCGCCGACGACGGCCGTGGCCGCAGCGACCGCAATCGCCGCGATGGCCGCAACAAGCCGGGCCGTGACCAGCGACGCGACGAGCGTCGTGGCCAGCAGGCCGGACAGCCGCAGCAGCAGAAGCCGCGCGAGCCGCAGAAGCCGCAGCCGCAGCCCCAGCAGAAGCAGAAGCCGCAGCAGTCCCCGGGCCAGAAGCAGCCGCAGCAGCAGAAGCCGC
Source organism: Lysobacteraceae bacterium (assembly GCA_051959035.1). Lineage (GTDB taxonomy): Bacteria > Pseudomonadota > Gammaproteobacteria > Xanthomonadales > Xanthomonadaceae > JABFWF01. The sequence continues at coordinate 4,978 of JBQCFN010000179.1, forward strand.
CCAAGCCGCAGGACGAGCGCCAGCCGGCCGTGCAGCAGCCGGTCCAGCCGAAGCCGCAGCAGCCCCAGCAGCCGCCCAAGCCGGCGCGCGCGCCGGAAGCTGACGCCGAGGCGGCGAAGACCGGGGCCGTGCCGGCGGTGGCGGCGATCGTGGCCGCGGAGGCCATCGCACCGGCAGCAGCGCAGGCCTCCGCACCGGCCGAAGGCGTGGCGGTGCAGGCCGAGGGGACCGGCGATGCCGTCGCGCCCCAGGGCGATGCGGCACCGGCCGAAGGCGGTCGCCGCCGTCGCGGCCGTCGTGGCGGTCGCCGCCGCCGTCGCGGTGGCGGTGAAGGCGCTGGCGCCGGCGACGTGGCGCAGGGCCTCGAGGAAGGCTTCGACGAGGAGGTCGCGGTCGCGCAGCGCTCGCAGCCGGAATTCGACTTCGACGACGAGCCGCAGGGCGACGCCGCGGGCGCGATGCGCCCGCACGCACCGGTGGAAGCCGCTTCCTCGCAGGCCGTCGCGTCGGCGCAGCCCGCGCCCGTGGCCCCGGCCAATGGCGCGGAGGCCATGCCGCCCGTCGTCGAAGCCCCCGTGGTCCGCGCGCCCGAAACGGCGGCCGCGGCGGAGGCTCCCGCGCCGATCCCGTCCGCGGACGCAGTCTCGACCGCGGCCCCCGCCCCCGTCGCGCCGCCGGCCTTTGTCGCCGAGGTCGCGGCGGACGAGGCCACGCCCGCGTTGCCGGTCGAGGAGTTGGCCCCCGGCCCGCACCTCGACGCAGCGGCGATCGCGGCCAACGAGTTGCCGGCCGAGCCGGCGCCCGCGCTGGAACCGGTGAGCTTCGCCGCCGCCGACAGTGCCGCGGTCGGCGTGCCGGACGGCTCGGCGGCGATCGGCCATGCGCCGGGCCTGTTCGATGCCCTGCCCTCGCCGCAGGCGGAAGCGGATCCGGCCGAGGCCGCGGCCAACGCCGCCTCCCAGCTGGCCGCCACGGACGACGAGGCGGACAAAGCGCACGGCGCCTGACGCTTGCGTGGCGGCGGGCAGCCGCCGCCACGGCCTCCATACTGGTTGCCCATGCCATCGGCCGCGCGAGCGGCCGATGGCGTTTACAGCGCGTGGGCCGGGTCGCCGACGCCGTACTGCGCCGCCAGCCGTGCCAGCGCGATGCTGTCCTGGATGCCGAGCTTCTCGAACAGGCGCGTCTTGTGCGTGTTGACCGTCTTCGCGCTGAGGCTGAGACGGCGCGCGATCTCTTCCTGGCGCAGGCCCTGCGTCAGCATCATCGCGATCTCCAGCTCGCGCGGCGACAGCGCATCGAACGGCGAGCCGTCGCCGCCCAGCCCGGACAACGCGAGGTTCTGCGCGATGCCGCTGGCGAGGTAGCGCTTGCCGCGCGCGACGTCGCGCACCGCGCGCAGCAGTTCCGCCGCGTCGCCGCCCTTGCCGACGTAACCCGACGCACCGACCTCGAGCAGGCGCTTGGGCAGCGGGCCATCCTCCAGCACCGACACCACGATGACGCGCGTGCCGTGGTCGCCGCGCACGATGCGTTCGGTGACTTCCAGCCCGCTCACGCCCGGCAGGTGCAGGTCGCACAGCACCACGTCCGGCTTGAGCCTGCGCACCTGCGGCAGCGCGTCCTCGCCGCTCTCCGCCTCGCCGACGACCTCGATGTCGGTTTCCCCAGACAGGATCATGCGCATCCCCGCGCGCACGAGCGCGTGGTCGTCGACGAGGAAAACCCGTATCGTCATGCCGCCGTCCCCATGTCCTGTCCCCTCGGCGAGCGTAAGCAAGTGGGGCGCATGTGGGCAATAACGTGAGCGGCGGTAGCGGGCGGCCGCTAGAATGCGCGCCGCGCGCGATCACGACGACGGAAGCGTGGCCGAGTGGTTGAAGGCACCGGTCTTGAAAACCGGCAACGGGCAACCGTTCGTGGGTTCGAATCCCACCGCTTCCGCCAATCCACGCCCCCCGCTCCCCGGGCCAGCGTTCGCGGCGACACGACACCCGGCCGCCACTCCGGCACGACGTCCGCGGGCGGCCGCGCCCCCGATGGCTAACCGGGTTGCAGCGACGCGCCGGCCGGCACGCGCCTGGACGCGGCGGCGCCCTGGTGCTGCTTGCACTCGACGCATCCCTCGTGCGCCGCGACCAGCAGCGGCGGCATCTTCTCGGCGAGGAAGTCGATGAACACGCGCACGGCCGGCAGCAGGCCGCGACGCGAGGCGAACACCGCGTGGAAGATGCCCTGCGGCAGGCGCCAGTCGGGCAGCACCACTTCCAGCGCGCCGTTGCGCACCTGCTCGCTGCACATCGTTTCCGGCAGCAGGGTGATGCCGACGCCCTGCTCGGCCAGCGAGCGCAGCATCGGGAAGTCGAAGCCCGACACGCGCGGGTGCAGTTCCACCCGCCGCACCGCGCCGTCGGGCCCGTGCAGTTCCCAGCGCTGGCGCGCATCGTCCTCGCTGATGCTGAGGGTGACGTGCTGGGCGAGTTCGTCCGGATCGCGCGGCCGGCCCATGCGGGCGAGGTACTTCGGGCTGGCGACCAGCAGTTCCTGGATCTGGCCGAAGCTGCGCATCACCAGGCTGCCGTCGTCGTCCAGGCGCGAACGCACGCGCAGGGCGACGTCGAAGCCTTCGTTGATCAGGTCGACCCGGCGGTTGCTGACGTGCAACTGCAGCCGCACCTGCGGATAGCGCGCGAGGAATTCCGGCAGCAGCTTCGGCAGCTGGGTCTGCGCGAGCCCCACCGGCACGCTCACGCGGACCACGCCGCGCGGTTCGGCGCTCAGCCGGTCGACCACCTCGCGCGCGGCCTGCGCCTCGGCGAGCATGGTCTGGGCATGGCGGTACACGCTGTTGCCGACGTCGGTCACGGCGAAGCGTCGCGTGGAACGCTGCAGCAGGCGCACGCCGAGGTCGGTTTCGAGCTGGGCGATGCGCCGGCTCAGCCGCGACTTCGGGATGCCGAGCGCGCGTTCGGCCGCGGCGAAACCGCCATGGTCGACCACCATGGCGAAGTAGTAGAGGTCGTTGAGGTCCTGCATGGCCATCCGCCTTCGTTCCCGATTTGGAACAATCAGTGATATTAGGCCTTGTTTATCCTAATAAAGCAACGCCATACCTTGTCGTGGCCGCGGCAGCCGTGCCGCCCCCGAACGAGGCTTCCACCATGCGCCTGCTCCATCTCGATTCCAGCGCCCTCGGCGCCGGCTCCGTCACCCGCGAGCTTTCCGCCGCGATCGTCGCACGCTGGCAGGACGCCGTGCCGGGCCTGGAAGTCACCTATCGCGACCTGGATGCCGAGCCCCTGCCCCACCTCACCGGCGCGGTCCTGGGCCGGGCCGACGAGGCCGCCGCGGCCGAGTCCGAGCGCGTGCTGCAGCAGTTCCTGGACGCCGACGTGGTGGTGGTCGGGGCGCCCATGTACAACTTCGGCGTCCCCTCGACGCTGAAGGCCTGGATCGACCGCATCGCGGTGGCCGGCCGCACCTTCCGCTACACCGCACAGGGTCCCGAAGGCCTGGCCGGCGGCAAGCGGGTGATCGTCGCCAGCGGCCGTGGCGGCGCCTACGGCGATGCCAGCCCCGCCGACTTCCAGGAAGCCTACCTGCGCCACGTCTTTGGCTTCCTCGGCATCCGCGACCTGGGCTTCGTGCGCGCGGAAGGCGTCGCGTTGTCGCCGGAGCATCGCGCCGCGGCGCTGGCCGCCGCGCACGCGGCGGTGCCCGTGCCGCTGCCGCTGGCCGCGTGAGTCAGCGCTCGCCGTAGCGCAGCCAGACGAGCGCCGAGCGCTCGTCGGCGAACACGCGCGCGGCGATGCCGTGCTCGATCGCGATCAGCACGCCGAGTTCGTCGTGGGGCTGCCGCTCCAGGCGTGTCTGCATGACCGCCACCCGGAATTCGCCGGCGTCTTCCGTCGCCACCGCGGCGATCATGCGCGCCATCTGCGGCTCGGGGATCACCGGGCCGCTGAGATCGAGCACGACCAGGATGCGGCGCAGGCCGCCCTCGCGCGCGAGGTCGAAGTTGTAGCGCCAGCGCCGCAGCGCCGCGTCGGCATCGCCGCCGACGCCAGCGACCACCACCCGCAGCACGCCGGGGAGGCTGCGGTCCCAGTGCATCGACACCGGGCCGAAGTCCGGAAGCGCGTCGGCCGCCGCACCGTCGTCGGCGTGCCCGCGCGTGGCCTGCATCTCCATCAGCCGAGCGCCGCCTCGATGTCGGCGGCCAGCGCCTCGGGCGCCGTCGCGGGTGCATAGCGGCCGAATACCTGTCCGTCGCGTCCGACCAGGAACTTGGTGAAGTTCCACTTGATCGCCTCGGTGCCGAGCACGCCGCCCTTCTCCCGCTTCAGCCAGCGCCACAGCGGATGGGCGTCCGCGCCGTTGACGGCGACCTTGGCGAACATCGGGAAGTCGACCTCGTAGCGCAGCGAGCAGAAGTTGCGGATCTCCGCCTCGTCGCCCGGTTCCTGGTGGCCGAACTGGTCGCAGGGGAAGCCCAGCACGACCAGGCCGCGGTCGCGGTAGCGTCGCCACAGCTGCTCGAGCCCGGCGTACTGCGGGGTGAACCCGCATTGCGAGGCGACGTTCACCACCAGCAGCACCTTGCCGGCATGGTCCGACAGGCTGCGCGGCGCGCCCTCGATGTCGGTGGCGGAAAAATCGAAGGCGGTCGCCATGGCGGGCTCCGGCGGGGGAGCCCGGAGTCAAGCATGCGCCCGCGCCCCGCACAAGCGCCCGCTCCGGCCGTCCGCTGGCTCAGCCGGGGCTGGACACCTGCTTGACCACCTCGGCGGTCTTGGCGTCGCGGCCGGACAGGGCGATGTCGGCCTGGGCGACGATGCCGGCGACGTTGCCCTGCTGGTCGACCACCACCACCCGGCGGATCCGGTTCTGCTCCATCAGCCGGTAGCAGTCCTCGATGCTGCTGCTGTCCGCGACGGTCGCCACCGGCGCGGTCATGTAATCGGCGGCGGTGGCGCTGCGCGGATCGGTGCCCTCGGCGACCGCGCGCACCGCGATGTCGCGGTCGGTGATCACGCCGATGGGCTTGTTGCCCTGGTCGACCACGGGGATCTGGCCGCAGTCGTTCTGCTTCATCAGCCGCGCCACGTCCTGCAGGGTGGCGTCGCGCGCGCAGGTGGCGGGGTTGGCGGTCATGACCGAGCGGATGTCCATGGGCTCCTCCTGGCGGATGCGAACGCTCACGATGCCGCCACCGGGGTCGTGGCAGGGTGAACCGTGGCGCCCGTGGCTTCCGTCATGGGCATGCCCACCGCGGGTGCGCTAGGCTGGGGGCTTTCCCACCGACTGGACGCTCCGATGAAGCACCCGCTCGCCCTGGCGCTCGCCCTTGCGTTGGCCTCCGCGCCTGCCGCCTTCGCCGCCCCCCAAGCCAAGTCGCACGCCGTGCACGCCCAGACCCAGCCCGCCGCCGCCAACCCCTTCTTCCAGGAAAGCCCGCTGCCGTTCCACGCGCCGCGCTTCGACCTGATCAAGGAAACCGATTACCAGCCCGCGATCGAGGAAGGCATGCGGGTGCACCTGGCCGAGATCCAGAAGATCGCCGACAACCCGGCCAAGCCGACCTTCGAGAACACCATCGTCGCGATGGAGCGCTCCGGCGCCCTGCTGACGCGGGTGATGAACACGTTCTACGCGGTCACCAGCGCCAACACCAGCGACCTCCTGCAGAAGGTGCAGGAAGAGGAATCGCCGCGGCTGGCCGAGCACTTCGATGCGGTCACGCTCAACGGCAAGCTGTTCGCGCGGATCCAGTCGCTGTACGACCAGCGCGACGCGCTCAAGCTCGACCCCGAGTCGCACCGCCTGCTCGAGCTGACCTACAAGAACTTCGTCCGCGGCGGCGCCAAGCTGTCCGATGCCGACAAGGAACAGCTGAAGGCGCTGAACAAGGAAGAGTCCACCCTCAGCACCCAGTTCACCAACCGCCTGCTCGCCGCGGCGAAGGACGGCGCGCTGGTGGTCGACGACCGCAGCAAGCTGGCCGGCCTGTCGGATGCCGACATCGATGCCGCCGCGCAGGCCGCCAAGGACCGCGGCCTCGAGGGCAAGTACGTGCTGCCGCTGCAGAACACCACCCAGCAGCCGGCGCTGCAGGACCTCGCCGACCGCTCGACGCGCGAAGCGCTGTTCAAGGCCTCGTGGACCCGCGCCGAGAAGGGCGACGCCAACGACACCCGCGCCACCATCGAGCGCCTGGCGCAGATCCGCGCCGAGCAGGCCAAGCTGCTCGGCTACCCGAACTACGCCGCCTGGAAGCTCGAGAACCAGATGGCGAAGACGCCGGAAACGGCGATCAAGTTCATGCGCGACCTGGTCCCCGCCGCGACCGCGCGCGCGCAGGCCGAAGCCAAGGACATCCAGGCGGTGATCGACCAGCAGGGCGGTGGCTTCCAGGTCGCCGCCTGGGACTGGAGCCGCTACGCCGAGCAGGTCCGCAAGGCCCGCTACGACCTCGACGAGAGCCAGATCAAGCCCTACTTCGAGCTCGACAACGTGCTGCGCAACGGCGTGTTCTACGCCGCCACCCAGCTGTACGGGATCACCTTCAAGGAGCGCAAGGACATCCCGGTCTACCAGCCGGACGTGCGCGTGTTCGAGGTGTTCGACAAGGACGGCAGCCCGCTCGCCCTGTTCTACTGCGACTACTTCAAGCGCGACAACAAGCAGGGCGGCGCGTGGATGAGCAACTTCGTCGACCAGTCGAAGCTGCTCGGCTACAAGCCGGTGGTCTACAACGTCGCCAACTTCACCAAGCCAGCGCCCGGGCAGCCGGCGCTGCTGTCGTTCGACGACGTGACCACCATGTTCCATGAGTTCGGCCACGCGCTGCACGGCATGTTCGCCAACGGCCAATACCCGAGCATCTCCGGCACCGCCACCGCGCGCGACTTCGTCGAGTTCCCGTCGCAGTTCAACGAGCACTGGGCGACCGATCCGAAGGTGTTCGCCAACTTCGCCAGGCATTACAAGACGGGCGAGCCGATGCCGCAGGCCCTGGTCGACAAGATCAAGAAGGCCGGCACCTTCAACAAGGGCTACGACATGACCGAGCTGGTCGCCGCCGCCCTGCTCGACATGGACTGGCACAGCCTGCCCGCCGGTACCGCCAAGCAGGACGCCGATGCGTTCGAGGCGGCCTCGCTGAAGAAGGACGGCGTCGACCTGCCGTACGTGCCGCCGCGCTACCGCTCCAGCTACTTCCTGCACATCTGGGGCAACGGCTACGCCGCCGGCTATTACGCCTACCTGTGGACGCAGATGCTGGCCGACGACGGCTTCGGCTGGTTCAAGGAGCATGGCGGCCTGACCCGCGCCAACGGCGACCGCTTCCGCGACATGGTGCTCTCGCGCGGCAACAGCGAGGAGCTGGACCAGCTGTATCGCGACTGGCGCGGCCGCGATCCGATCGTGCAGCCGATGCTGGAAGATCGCGGCCTCGCGCCGGCCGCGGCCACCACGACGCCGGCGACGCCTTCCGACAGCACGGTGACGCCGCCGACCGCCCCGGCCACCAAGCCG
>JBQCFN010000180.1:0-9394 GCA_051959035.1 Lysobacteraceae bacterium
CTCGCGCGCGTGGTCGGCGCGCAGCCGGCCGAGGTGGTGGCGATGAACTCGCTCACCGCCAACCTGCACCTGATGCTGGTGAGCTTCTACCGGCCGACGCGCGAGCGGCCGGCGATCCTGATGGAAGCCGGCGCGTTTCCCTCCGACCGCTATGCGCTCGAGTCGCAGGTGCGCTTCCATGGCTTCGACCCGGCCACCGACCTGGTCGAAGTGCAGCCGGACGGCGAGGACGGGACGATCTCGATGGCGGCGATCGAACGCGCGATCGCCGAGCACGGGCCGCGCATCGCCACGATCGTGTGGCCGGGCGTGCAGTACCGCACCGGCCAGGCCTTCGACCTCGCGCAGATCGCGCGCCTGGGCCACGCCGCCGGCGCGGTGGTCGGCTTCGACCTCGCGCATGCGGTCGGCAACCTGCCGCTGCGGCTGCACGACAGCGGCGCCGATTTCGCCGTCTGGTGCCACTACAAGTACATGAATTCGGGTCCCGGCGCGGTGGCCGGCTGCTTCGTGCACGAGCGCCACGCGCGCAGCGACCGCCCGCGTTTCGCCGGCTGGTGGGGCCACGACCAGGGCTCGCGCTTCCGCATGGGGTCGCAGTTCGTGCCAACGCCCGGCGCCGACGGCTGGCAGCTCAGCAATCCGCCGATCCTCGGCCTCGCGCCGCTGCGCGCCTCGCTCGACCTGTTCGCCCGCGCCGGCATGGACGCGCTGCGCGCCCGTTCGCTGCGGCTCACCGGCTACCTCGAGTCTCTGATCCGCACGCAACTGGCCGACGTGCTGCAGATCGCCACCCCCGCCGATCCCGCGCAGCGCGGCTGCCAGCTGTCGCTGCGGGTGGTCGGCGGACGCGAACGCGGCCGCGCGCTGTTCGACCACCTGGCGGGCAACGGCGTGGTCGGCGACTGGCGCGAGCCGGATGTCATCCGCATCTCGCCGGCCCCGCTCTACAACACCCACGCCGACGTGCTGCGTTTCGCGCGCACGGTCGCCGCATGGCGGGAGGCCGCATGAAGACCGGCCAGCACCTCACCCTCGTCGGCGCCGGCCTCGCCGGGGCGCTGCTGGCCACCCTGCTGGCGCGCCGTGGCTGGCAGGTGGACGTGTTCGAGCGGCGCGGCGATCCGCGCGTGGTCGGCTATGCCGGCGGGCGCTCGATCAACCTCGCGCTCGCCGAGCGCGGCCTGCACGCGCTGCGCCAGGCGGAGGCCGACGCCGCGGTGCTCGACAAGGCGGTGATGATGCGCGGGCGCATGGTCCACCCGCTGCACGGTTCGTCGCAGCTGCTGCGCTACGGCCGCGACGACAGCGAGGTGATCTGGTCGGTCAGCCGCGGCGAGCTCAACATCCTGCTGCTCGACGCCGCCGAAGCGGCGGGCGCGCGGCTGCACTTCGACCGCCGCCTGGAGACGGTCGATTTCGACAGCCGCACCGCGTTGTTCGCCGGCGAGGGCACGCACGCGCACCGCTTCGAGGCGCTCATCGGCGCGGACGGCGCGGGCTCGACCCTGCGCGCGCAGATGGCCCGCGTCGCCCCGCTTGGCGAGCGCACCGAATCGCTCGGCCATGGCTACAAGGAGCTGGAAATCCCGCCCGCGAAGGACGGCGGTTTCCGCATCGAGCCCAACGCCCTGCACATCTGGCCGCGCGGCCGCTACATGTGCATCGCCCTGCCGAACGACGAGCGCACCTTCACCGTCACCCTGTTCCTGCCCAGCGAGGGCGACCCGAGCTTCGCGACCGTGCGCAGCGGCGAGGACGCGCACCGCCTGTTCGCGCGCGACTTCCCCGACGCGCTGCCGCTGATCCCGGCGCTCGGGCAGGACTTCGAGGCGCACCCCACCGGCACGCTGGCTACGCTCTACCTCGACCGCTGGCACCTCGACGGCCGCGCCGTGCTGCTCGGCGACGCCGCGCACGCGATGGTGCCCTTCCATGGCCAGGGCATGAACTGCGCGTTCGAGGACTGCGTGGCGCTGGCCACGCACCTGCAGCAGGCGCCGGACCTGGCGGCCGCGTTCGCCGCCTTCGAGGCCGAGCGCAAGCCCAATGCGATGGCGATCCAGCAGATGGCGCTGGAGAACTACCTGGAGATGCGCGAGCGCGTCGACGACGCCGACTTCCTGCTGCAGCGCGACCTCGAACGCCTGCTCGCCGAGCGCCATCCGCAACGCTTCGTGCCGCGCTACGCCATGGTGACCTTCCGGCGCCTTCCCTACGCCACGGCGTTCGCGCGCGGGCAGGTGCAGCGCGCGCTGCTGGTGGAAGCGACGCAAGGACGGCAGTCGCTCGACGGCATCGACTGGCGCTGGCTCGACGCGGAGGTCGGGCGGCGGCTGGCGCCGTTGCCCGAAGAAGGCTGACGCGTCGCATGCCTTGCGACAGGCCCTCCGCATGCTCGCCCCGTAGGAGCGGCTTATAGCCGCGAGCTTTTTGGTTCGACCGCCCGGTAAAGCAACAGCTCGCGGCTGCAAGCCGCTCCTACGCAACGCCACGCCATGCCCGCCAGCTTCCTCTTCTACGACCTGGAAACCTTCGGCGCCGATCCGCGCACGTCGCGCATCGCGCAGTTCGCCGCGATCCGCACCGACGCCGACCTCGTGCAGGTCGAGGAGCCGATCAGCTTCTTCGTGCGCCCCGCCGACGACCTGCTGCCTTCGCCCGGGGCCACCCTCGTCACCGGCATCACCCCGCAGCGGGCGCTGCGCGAGGGCGTCGGCGAGGCCGCGGCCTTCGCCCGGATCTGCGAGGAGATGGCGCGGCCGGAGACCTGCACGCTCGGCTACAACTCGCTGCGCTTCGACGACGAATTCGTCCGCCACGGGCTGTTCCGCAACTTCTTCGATCCCTACGAGCGCGAGTGGAAGGCCGGCAACTGCCGCTGGGACCTGCTCGACGTCCTGCGCCTGGCGCACGCGCTGCGCCCGGACGGGATCGCGTGGCCGAAACGCGAGGACGGCGCGCCCTCGTTCCGGCTCGAGCACCTCGCCGCCGCGAACGGCGTGCGCGAAGGCGACGCGCACGAGGCGCTGTCCGACGTGCGCGCGCTGATCGGCCTGGCACGCAGGCTCCGCGAGGCCCAGCCACGGCTGTGGGAGTACGCGCTGCGCCTGCGCGACCGGCGCCACGCCGCGGCCATGCTCGACACGCTGGCGATGACGCCGGTGCTGCACGTCTCGCAGCGCTACCCCGCCAGCCGGCTGTGCGCGGCGGCGGTGCTGCCGCTGGCGCGCCACCCGGCCAACGACAAGCGGGTGATCGTGTTCGACCTGGACAGCGAGCCGGACGCGCTGCTCGCGCTTTCGCCCGAAGCGATCGCCGACCGCCTGTACACGCCGGCCGCCGACCTGCCCGAGGACGAGGCGCGCATCCCGCTGAAGGAAGTGCACACCCACAAGTGCCCGGCGCTGGTCGCCTGGCACCACCTGCGCGCCGAGGACCATGCGCGGCTGGGGATCGTGCCCGAGCTGGTCGAGGCGCGCGCGGCGCGCCTGCGCGCGGTCGGCCCGGAACTCGCGGAGAAAGTGCGTCGCGTTTACGCCAGCGAACGCGCGCGTGAACCCGCGGACGTCGACGCCTCGCTGTACGACGGTTTCCTCGGCGACGGCGACCGCCGCCGCCTCGCCGAGGTGCGCGCGACGCCGCCGGAGGCGCTCGGCGCCCGCGACTTCGGTTTCGCCGACGCGCGCCTGCCGGAGCTGCTGTTCCGCTACCGCGCGCGCAACTGGCCGCACACCTTGACCGCGCCCGAACGCCAGCGCTGGGACGATTACCGGCGCCGGCGCCTGTTCACCGACGCGGGCCTGGGCGAGCAGTCGTGGGATGCGTTCCGCGCCGAGCTCACCCTGCTGCGCGCGCAACACGCGGGCGACGGCGCGCGGCTCGCGCTGCTCGACCAGCTCGACGCCTGGGGCCTGGAGATCACGGCGGCGCTGCGATGACGACCTATTTCGACGAGCGCGCGTTCCGCTTCCTGCGCAGCCTCGCCCGCCACAACGAACGCGCCTGGTTCCATGCGCACAAGGCCGACTACGACGCGCACGTGCGCGGTCCCTTCCTGCGCCTGATCGCCGACCTACAACCGGCGCTGGCAGCGGTCAGCCCGCACTACCGCGCCGACCCGAAGCCGATGGGCGGCTCGCTGTTCCGCATCCAGCGCGACACCCGCTTCGCCAACGACAAATCGCCCTACAAGCCGTGGCAGGGCGCGCGCCTGTTCCATGCGCGCCGGCGCGAGCGCGCGGCGCCGTCCTTCTACGTCCACCTCGAGCCGGGCGCGTGCTTCGTCGGCGCCGGCCTGTGGCATCCGGAGCCGCCGACGCAACGCACCGTGCGGCAGTTCATCTTCGAGAACCCCGGCAGCTGGAAGGCGGCGGCGCACGCGCCCGGCTTCCGTCGGCGCTACGCGCTCGGATCCGACGACATGCTGGTGCGGCCACCGCGCGGCTTCCCGCCCGATTTCGCGTTCATCGACGACCTGCGCCGGCGCAACTTCGTCGCCGTCCGCGCGATCGACGACGCCGCCATGGCCGGGCCGCGCCTGCGGCAGGTGCTCGAACGCGACCTGCGGGCGCTGGCGCCCTTCGTGGACTACCTGTGCGCGGCGCTGGACCTCGAGTTCTAGGCGGTGCGGGCACGGCCCGGCCCGTCCTGCCCGGGCGGGACGAAGCCCCGGTGCCGCACGGGAACGTCAACTCCCTGAACCCCGCGCCCCTCGCCACGCCGAATTTACGCGGCACGCCCTAGGCTGGAAACCAGTCCGGCAGCACGCGCTGCCAAAGAGGTTTGCCCGATGAGGATCGCCCAGATCGCGCCGCTGTGCGAAGCGGTGCCCCCCCGCCTGTACGGCGGCACGGAACGCATCGTCGCCTACCTCACCGACGCGCTGGTCGACGCGGGACACGAGGTCACCCTGTTCGCGGCAGCGGACGCGCGCACCCATGCGACGCTGGTGCCGGGCCGCGACCAGGCGATCCGGCTCGATCCCGAGCCGCTCAAGTCCGACCTCGCCGCCCACCTGTCGATGCTGCACGAGGTGCGCAGGCGCCGCCACGAGTTCGACGTGCTGCACTTCCACGTCGACCTGATGCACTTCCCGCTGTTCGAGGACTGCCCGGAGCGCACGCTGACCACGCTGCACGGGCGCCTCGACCTCAAGGACCTGCCCGACACCTACCGGCGCTGGCCGCACTTCCCGCTGGTGTCGATCTCCGACCACCAGCGCAAGCCGCTGCGCTTCGCCAACTGGACCGGCACGGTGTACCACGGCATTCCCGAAACGCTGCTCCCGTTCAATCCGCGCCCGCAAGGCGGCTATCTCGCCTTCCTCGGCCGCATCTCGCCGGAGAAGCGCCCCGACCGCGCGATCGCCATCGCCCGCCGCGCCGGCCTGCCGCTGAAGATGGCGGCCAAGGTGGACCTCGCCGACCGCGCCTACTTCCATGACGAGATCAAGCCGCTGCTGGCCGATCCGAACGTCGAGTTCATCGGCGAAATCGGCGAGCGCGAGAAGGCCGACTTCCTCGGCAACGCGACCGCGTTGCTGTTCCCGATCGACTGGCCGGAGCCGTTCGGGCTGGTGATGGTCGAGGCGATGGCCTGCGGCACGCCGGTGATCGCGTGGCCGTGCGGATCGGTCCCGGAAGTGGTGGACGACCGCGTCACCGGCCGCGTGGTGACCTCGGAGGACGAGGCGGTGGCGGCGGTGGCGGAAGTCGCGGCGTACGACCGCCGACGCATCCGCGAGGTGTTCGAGCGACGCTTCTCGGCGCGCGCGATGGCCAGCGGCTACGAGGCGCTGTACCAGCGCCTGCACGAGCATGAGAACGGCATGGCCCGGGTGCGCATCGCCTGAGGACCGGCGTGGCCGAGCCTGCCGCCACCGCCGCGTCGTTCACCACGCACGTCCTCAAGGACGGCGACAGCTTCCTCGTCGCCAATGCCTATGGCGACATCGAAGGGCGCTCGGACGGACTGTTCCACGACGACACGCGCCTGCTGTCGCTGTTCCGCCTGCGCATCGCCGGCGTGCCGCCGGAGCTGCTGAGTTCGGCGGTGACCCGCGATAACGTCTTCTTCGTCTCGCACCTGACCAACCGCCCGCTGCCGGAACTGGGCGCGCCGGCCGCGCCGTCGGGGCTGGTGCACATCGTGCGCACCCGCTTCCTGTGCGCCGACCGCCTGTACGAACACACCTGCTGCCGCAACTACGGCCAGCACCCGGTCCGCGCGCCGCTGCGCTTCGAATACGGCGCCGATTTCCGCGACATGTTCGAGGTGCGCGGGATCGCCCGCGCCGAGCGCGGCGAGGTGCTGGTGCCGCGCGTGCGGCACGGTTGCGTGCAGTTCGCCTACCGCGGCCTGGATGGCCGCCTGCGGACCTCCTCGATCGCGTTCTCGCGTGCGCCGGTCCGGCTCGGCACCGACACCGCGGAGTTCGAGCTGCAGCTGCCGCCCGGCGGTTTCGACGAGCTGTTCGTCGAAATCGGCCTGGCGCCGGACGTGCTGCCCTCGCGGCAACGCTACCGCGACGCCGCCGCCCGCGCGCGCCGGCGCATGCGCGCACGGCAACGCCGCGGCGCGCGGGTACGCGGCGAGGAACCGCTTTTCACCGCCTGGATGGAACGCTCGCGCGCGGATCTTGCGCTGCTGACCAGCGACCTGCCGACCGGCCCCTATCCCTACGCCGGCATTCCGTGGTTCTCCACCCCGTTCGGCCGCGACGCGGTGATCACCTCGCTGCAGACCTTGTGGCTCAACCCGGAGCTGGCGCGCGGCGTGCTCTCCTTCCTCTCCGCGCACCAGGCCACCGAGGACTCGGCCTTCCTCGATGCCGCGCCCGGCAAGATCATGCACGAGACGCGCAAGGGCGAGATGTCCGAGCTGCGCGAGCTGCCGTTCGGCCTGTACTACGGCGGCGTCGACACCACGCCGCTGTTCGTGATGCTCGCGGGCGCGTTCGCGCGGCGCACCGGCGACCTCGATTTCGTCGACCGGCTGTGGCCGGCGCTGCGGGCGGCGATGGGGTGGATCGAACGCGTCTGCGACGGCAACGCCGACGGCTTCCTCACCTACGCGCGTGGCGAGCAGAGCGGGCTCGCCAACCAGGGCTGGAAGGACAGCGAGGATTCGGTCTTCCATGCCGACGGGCGCATTCCGCACGGCCCGATCGCGCTGGTCGAGGTGCAGGGATACGTGTACGCCGCGCTGCACGCGATGGCCGAGCTCGCCTTGCGGCGCGGCGAACGCGACGACGCCGCGCGCTGGCACGCCCGCGCGCACGTGCTGCGCGCGGCGGTGGAGCGGCGGTTCTGGATGGAGGAGCACGGCTTCTACGGCATCGCCATCGACGGCGACGGCCAGCTCTGCCGGGTGCGCGCGAGCAACCCCGGCCACCTGCTCTACGTGGGCCTGCCGGAGGCCGCGCGCGGGGCGGCCACCGCCGCGCAGCTGCTCTCGCCCGCCTTCTACACCGGCTGGGGCCTGCGCACGCTGGCCGAGGGCGAAGCGCGCTACAACCCGATGTCCTACCACGACGGCTCGGTATGGCCGCACGACACCGCGATCTGCGCCGCCGGCATCGCCCACCACGACCGTGGCGGCGCATTGCGCCTGCTGCGCTCGGTGTTCGAGACCGCGACCCATTTCGAAATGCGCCTGCCCGAACTGTTCTGCGGCTTCGCACGCGAGCATGGGGCCACGCCGGTGTCCTATCCGGTCGCCTGCCTGCCGCAGGCGTGGGCGGCTGGTGCGGGCTTCATGCTGCTGCAGGCCTGCCTGGGGGTGGAAGTCGACGGCTGGGCGAACGAGATCCGCATCGACCACCCACAGCTGCCGCTGGGCATCGACCAGGCCGCGCTGCGCGGGCTGCGCGTGGGCGAGCGCGAGCTCGACCTGGTGTTCCGCCGCGTGGATGGCCGGATCGTGCCTTACACCGAAGGGCCGGATGCGGGCGCGGTGGCATTGCAGCTGCGCAGCGGCTGAGCGCTCGGCCAGGTTTCACCGGATTGGATCACGACGTGGGTCTGCACGATCGCATCCACGAAGGGCAAGACCGCCTCCGTGAAGAATTCCCGGGAGCGCGATATCCGGAAGGGCGCCAGCAACTGGTGCAGCGCCTGTTCGAGCTCCACGTAGTTGCGCACCCTCCACGACCTGAGTTCGGTGAACCTGAACGGCGTGCCCGTCGTATAAAGCTGGGCGATCCGCGAATCGAGCGGTTGTGTCGTGTGCCCGATCTTGACGATCGCCTCCTTCCGTTCGGTGTAGAGGCCGGTGGCCAGGACATAGACCAATCCGAGGTCGGCCTCGTAGTTCTCGCCGGGCAGGGCCTCCTCCATCTCTGCCGGTGCCAATGCGACGCGCATCGGTCGCTGGCTGCGGTCGACGACGAAATCCGGGCTCCTGGTGACCAGCGCGTAGATGGGATTCAGCAGGGCGTGGTCGAGGTTCTGGTAGTTCCCCCGTTCGATCCCGAGGCGGGCGGCCTCCGTTCCATGAAGGTGCGGATAGGCGGCTTTGACCTTGTCCTTGATCTGCGAAGGAGACAAGGGCCCATCCGCCTGGGCCAGGACTGCCCGCACCGCTTCGCCAAGTGGTATCGGCACCGTCCTGTCCTCACCCATTGTTCGCGATCCCATGCGGGACGTGGCCGGCGGCCACGTGGTCGCGCGCGGATGCGATGTTGTGCTCGGAATCGTCGAAGAAGATGTCGGCGCCGAAGGCGTCGAGGAACGGCCCCTTCGGGCGGCCACCCAGGAACAGCGCCTCGTCCAGGCGCACGCCCCACTCGCGCAGGGTCAGGATCACGCGCTTGTGCGCCGGCGCCGAGCGCGCGGTGACCAGGGCGGTGCGGATCGGCGAGGCATCGCCTGCCGGGAAGGCCTTCTGCAGGCGCTGCAGGGCATCGAGGAAGCCGCGGAACGGACCGCCCGACAAGGGCTCGCCGGCGCGGCTGCGCTCGTGCTCGGCGAAGGCGTCGAGCCCATCCTCGCGTGACACCCGCTCGGACTCGTCGCCGAAGATCACCGCGTCGCCGTCGAAGGCGATGCGCAGCTGGTCGAAGCGCTGCTGCGGCGCCTTCGCCGGCAGGATCGTCGCCGCCGCCACGCCCGCCGCCAGCGCCTTGCGCACGTCCTCGCCATGGGTCGACAGGAACAGGTCGGCGCCGAACGGCCGGATGTACGGATACGGCGGCGCGCCGTTGCTGAAGGCCGCGCGGCGGATGGCCAGGCCGTGGTGCTCGATCGAGTTGAAGATGCGCAGGCCGGTGTCGGCGGAGTTGCGCGAGATCAGGATGACCTCGACCCGCGGCGCCTCCGGCGGCGCGCCGGCATTGAGCGCGAGCAGCTTGCGCACCAGCGGGAAGGCGATCCCGGGCGCGAGCAGCTCGTCC
>JBQCFN010000181.1:0-3563 GCA_051959035.1 Lysobacteraceae bacterium
CGCATGCTGCGGAACTTCCACACCTCGATGACTTTGCCGTCGAGGCCGTGGCGCTTCTGCCGGAACAGCACCGGGCCGGGCGAGCTGAGCTTGACGCCGAGCGCGATCAGCGCGAGCAGCGGGGCGATCAGCAGCAGGATGGCGCTCGCCAGCAGGCGGTCCTCGATCGCCTTGAGCAGGCGGGCGTTGCCGTCGTGCGGGCTGGCGCGCAGGTTGAGCACCGGCAGGCCGGCCACCTGCTCCACCGAGTGGTTGAGCAGCTGCACGCCGAACACATCGGGCACGAACTTGATGTCGGCGGTGGAATTGGCCAGCGCCATCAGCACGCAGGCGATCTCGTCCTCGGCGCCGAGCGGGAGCGCGATCCAGACCTGGTTGACCTGCCGCATCTCGACGTAGTCGGCGAGGTGCTCGATGCCGCCCAGGCACGGCACCGGCGTCCAGTGGTCGGTGGCGATGTCGCTGCCGCACGGCGTGCGGCGGGCGGCCTCGACTTCCCCGGCGTCCAGGCCGAACCAGGCCACCGGCTGGATGCCCGCCCACGGCTTGCGGTCGAGCGCGGCGACCACGCGGCGCGCGCTGTCGGCGGTGCCGACCACCACCGCGCGGCGCAGGTCGAGGCCACGCGCGCGGATCCAGCCGGCGGCGCCGCGCACGCCCAGGCGCACGGCGATGCCGGCGCCGACGGCGCACAGGAACCAGATGCCGCGCCACAGCCGCGAGAGGTCGACGGACAGCTTGAAGGCGCTGATGTAGAGCGCGGCGAATACCCACAGCGCGGCGTAGGTGGCGACCATCGTGGCCAGCTCGCTGCCGATGCCGCGCCCGCGCCAGCTGCGGTAGAGGGGCGACGCGCTGAACACCAGCAGGCCGAAGACCATGCCGCGGGCGAGCGCGCGATCGTAGGCGAGCGGCAGGTCGATGCTGCCGAAGCGCAACCCGTACGCGAGCAGGCCGGTGGCGACCACGATGAGCGGGTCGGCGACGCGCAGGGTCAACCCGAACAGCGCGGTGTACTTGTTGATGGTGCTCGGTGAAACCTGCCGCTGGTAGCTGACCGGCGCGAACAGCATGTGGATCCTTCCCCCTATTCCCGCCGTGCCGGCGCCTAGCCGGCGCGCGACGCGTGCACGGCCGGCGCTTGCCCGCGCTTCGCGCCCAGCAGCAGCGCCAGGGCCAGGGCCCAGGGCACCGCGACCGCGTGGGTACGCAGCGGGTAATCCACCAGCGAGTGCAGCAGCGGCAAGGCGACGGACACACTGGCCGCCCCCATCTTCACGCGATCATCACGCCAATCCGGCCACCGCGTGATGGCAATCACGGTCAGCAAGATGAACGCCGCCAGCAGCAAGGCGCCAGGCACGCCGGCTTCGATCAGCACCTGCAGCACGTCGTCGTGGGCGCGGTCGGCATACACGCGCACCATCGCCGCCACCGGCTCGAACGGCGCATAGGCCCAGCGGAAGCTGCCGAGGCCGCTGCCCCACGGCAGCCACGCGCGCGCGGCGTCGAGGCCGTAGCGCAGGTACTGCCAGCGCAGGTCGTCGACCGGATCGGTGGTGAAGCGCTGGACGATGCCGCCCCAGGCGTAGGTGGCCACGCCCAGCGCGGCGAGGGCGGCGGCCAGCGCGGGCAGCACGCGTGCCGGCGCGCGCGCCGGACGCAGCAGCAGCAGGCAGGCGGCGAGGCCGAGCGCGGCGAGCACGCAGCCCGCGCGCGAGAAGCTCAGCGCGACCGCGAGCAGCAGGCCGACCGCGAGCGCGTACCACGCGAGCGCGCGCGGGGTGTCGCGGCGCTGCTGCGCCTGCACCGCGAACGCGAGCGCGAACGGCAGCAGCAGGCCGAGCAGCGCGGCGTAGTGGTTGCGGTTGGCGAACAGGCCGATCGCGCCGACCGGATGGTGGAAGGCATGGAAGCGCGGCGCGTGGGTGCCGCCGGCGGCCTGCGCGTAGCCGAGCAGCGCCATCGGCACCGCCAGCGCCAGCGCCAGCTGCAGCAGGCGCAGGCGGGTGGCGGGCGCCAGCGTGAGGCACAGCAGCGCCATGCCGGCGCAGGTGGCGAAGGCGAGCAGCGTGCGCAGGGTGGCGAAGGGATCCAGCGACAGCGGCAGCCACGCGGGCGCGGCCCCGGCGGCCTGCAGGTCGCGCAGCACGGCGGCGCGCCCGGCGAACTTCGCGAACACCGTGGCCGGCACGGGCACCAGCTGCGCCACGCACAACAGCACCGCGGCGATCACCCAGTAGAGGAAGGCGCGTTGCAGCGGCGTGGCCTGCGCGTGCCGCCAGCGCCAGGCGGCGAGCACGACGACGGGCACGGCCAGCAGGTGGACGATCGCGTCCCCCGCGCCGCGCGGCCCGCCTCCGAACACCATCGCGCCCGCCAGCAGCATGGCTGCCGCGGCGCCGGCGATGGTCTCGGGCGTCCTCCCCGAACGCCCCGCGCCCTGCATGACTGCCCTACCCCCGGAAACAACGAAGGCCGCGCGAGGCGGCCTTCCTGATCGTTACAGCAACACGCCTGCCAACGAAATGACGACGACCGGATCCTTACGGGCTCGACGGCGAATCGCTGCCGCCACCGCCACCGCCCACCGCCGCACCCACGGCCACGATGCCGGCGAGGCCGCCGATCACCAGCGCGCTGTCCGACGCCGCGCGGCGCGGGGCCGGCTTGGGCAGCGTCGCGCCCTGCTGCTGCGACTGCGCGCCGTCCTGGGCCGGCGGCTGCGCCTGCTGGTCGTTCTGCTGGGGGGCCTGCGGGGCCTGGCTGGCGTCCTGGGCGAACACGGGCTGCGCAACGCCGGCCAGCATGGCGGCGAACGCGAAACCGGCAAGAAGTTCCTTCATCTCTCTCCCCTCGGGATGCCGTCCGGGCATCCGACCGCGTGAAGATAGCGTCACGGAAGCGTGAACGCAACTCAGGGCGCGGGGCTGACGCGCATCGCATCCACCCGCAGCGTGCCGCCGACCCGGCGGTCGGCCAGCGAGCGGCCGAGGTAGGCCAGGCGCAGGCGCTGGCCGCCGCAGCCGGCGGGCACTTCGAAGGTGGCCGCGCTCGCCTGCCAGTGTGGGACCGACGGCAGCGGCAGGGTCAACAGCGGCGTGCCCCCGCCCGCGCAATCGACCTGCCAGGCGAACGGGCGCTGGGCGTCGGTGGCGTTGTCCGAGCGCGCATCGAGGCGGTAGCGCCCGGGCGCGAGCGCGAGCGC
Source organism: Lysobacteraceae bacterium (assembly GCA_051959035.1). Taxonomy (GTDB): domain Bacteria; phylum Pseudomonadota; class Gammaproteobacteria; order Xanthomonadales; family Xanthomonadaceae; genus JABFWF01. Next base: position 3,209 of record JBQCFN010000181.1, read on the forward strand.
CTGCTGCAGGCCGGTGCCGGAGATCGCGCGGCCGCTGAAATCCAGCGCCAGCGCGTGCGCGCCTTCGGCCGGGGCGATCGGGTCGTCGCGCAGGGCCACGCCGGGCGGCGGGGTCTGCTGCCACGCATAGGCGCCGGCCAGCCCGGGCGCCTCGAAGCCGCCGTCGGTGAGGAGGGCGCTGCCCGCGCGCACCGCCGCGGGCAGGCCGGCGAGCCAGCCGGCGCGCGCCTCGGCGTCGCGGCCGAGGCGGCGCAGCAGGCCGGCGCGGGTGTCGGCTTCGGTCGCGGTGAGCGGCGTGGCGGCGGCGAGGCGGTCGAGCAGGACGAGGCCGGCGTGCGCGTCGAGGGCGGGATCG
>JBQCFN010000182.1:0-5597 GCA_051959035.1 Lysobacteraceae bacterium
CCGGTCGCGGTCATCTCGCGGCCGGGCGCGCTGCTCACGTGCAGGCTGCCGGCGAGGGTGCCGGTGAGGCCATAGCCCTCCAGGCGCACGTCCTTGCCGAGCGCGAGAGTCAGGTCGAGCGCGACCGGCGTGGCGACGTCGGCCGGTCCGGGCTTGGCCGGATCGAGCACGACCACGTCGGGCGAGGCGGCGACGCCGCGGTCGAGCCGCTCCAGCGCGATGCGCGCGCTCGGCACGCCGACCGTGCCGGTGACGGCGAGCGGCTGCCCGCCGGCATAGCGCACCTGCACGTCGGGGTCGATCACCGCGCGCAGGTCGCGGGTGTCGGCGGCGAGCACGTTGCGGCCGCGCACCGCGAGCTGCAGCGGCGCCGCCGGGTCGCGCCAGCCGAGCGTGCCGTCCAGCGCCAGCGTGCCGTCGCCGGAGCGCAGGGTGCCGTGCAGGCGCGCGCTGCCGTCGGGGAGTGCGTCGAGGCGCATGTCGCCGTCCTCCAGCACGATGGCGAGCGCGGGCAGTTCGGTGCTGAAGCGCGCGAGGTGCGCCTGCCCGCCGAGCGTGGGCGCCGCGCGCGTGCCGCCCAGGCGCAGGCGCGCGTCGAGCGTGCCGGTCGGGTCGACGATGTCGGGTGACAGCAGCTCCATCCAGGCCAACGCATCGGTGCGCAGCGCCAGCGTGCCGTCCAGCGGCGCGTACGCGTCCCAGCCGGTGGCGACCCGTGCATCCACGCGGCCACCACCGTCGAGATCGGCACCGAGCTTCGCGTCCACGCGCCGTGAATCGAAGCGCGCATCCAGCGACAGCCCCGCATAGGCCACGACGTCGCGGCGCGCGCGCGCGCCGCGGCGCAGGCCGCCCGCGGGCGAAGTGAGCCGCAGGTCGCCGCGCCAGGCCTGGCCTGCCGGCCGCAGTTGCCCCTGCAGCGCGATCTCGCCATGCAGTCCCCACGGCCGGCCGTTGTCGCGCGGCGGCAGCCACGGCGTCGCCAGCGCGAGCGGCAGGCCGCTGCCGTCGAGCGCGATGCCGCGCCGCGGCCAATCGGCCTGCACGCACAGCGTGCCGCCTTCACTGCCGCGCAGGCAGCCGTGCGCCAGCTGCCAGCCGCTGCCCGACTGGGCGAAGCGCGCCGGCGCCTGCAGCGTCCAGCGCCCGGCCTGCGCGGGCGCCAGCTGCAGCTGCGCCAGCGTGCCCTGCCAGTGGCCGTTGCGGCGGGCGAGGCTGGCCGCGGTCGCCAGCGTGCCGGCCGCGCCGGCCGCGCTCGCGTCGAGCTGCAGCGCCTCGACGGCGCCGCGCGCGGCGACGTGCGCATGCTCCAGCGCGATGCCGGCGACGAGGTCGCGCGCATCCACCACCAGCGTGCCGCTGCCGCGCCGCCACGGCAGCCGGCCGTGCGCGTCGAGCGCGCCGACGCGGTAGCCGGCGTAGGACAGCGCGCTGCCGCGCAGTTGCGCGTCGATGTCCGGCGCGTCGCGCGGGCCGGCGAGGTGCAGCGTGCCCGTGAGCGTGCCGCCGGCCCGGGGCAGCAGGTCGTCCAGGTGCAGCGGCGCGAAGCGCGCATCCAGCGCGAGCGCGCCATCGAGGTGGCCGCGGGCCTCGACCCGGCTGCGCCCCAGCGCGAGCGAGAGTCGTCCACCGAACGCGCCGTCCTCCAGCGCGAACTGCCCGTTCCCCTGCAGCGGGCGGCCGCGCAGCCGGCCGCCGAGGCGCGGCACCGCGACCTGCGCCTGCGCCCGGCCCTGCGCATCCTGCGTGCCCTGGCCATCGAGCTGGCCGTCGATCGCGCCATCCCAGCCCGGCAGGAAATAGCCGGGGTCGAAGCCCGCCAGGCGCGCCTGCGCCTGCCAGGCGGGCCGCGGCGACCAGCGCAGCGTGCCGGTCGCGTCGAGCCGGCCCTGCGGCATCGTCGCCTGCAGCGAATGCAATGCGAACTGCGTGCGCGTGCCGTTGCCGTCGAGGCGCAACGCCGCCTGCTCGCGCCCGCGCCGCAGCGTCGCGTTGCCCGCGACCGCCCACTGGTCGAGCGTGCCGGCGACGCCGAGGTCGGCGTCCGCGCGCAGCGGCGTCGTCCCCGCCCGGGCGCCCCATTGCAGGCCGCGCGCCTGCAGCCCGAGCTGCACCCGGCCGCGCGATGGATCGCGCAGGTCGAGCGTGCCGCGCAGCGTGCCGCGGCCGTCGAACGCCTCCACGACCAGCGGCTGCAGCGTGAGCACCTGGTCGGCGAGCGCGACGTGCGAAGGCTGCAGCGTCGCCGCCAGTCCGTCGCGCGCGACGTGCCCGCGCAGCGTCGCGACACCGCCGGTGCCGTCTGCATCGAGGGCGAAGGACACGGGCGTGCCCGGCGTGCCGGCGAGCAGGCCGGGGTCGAAGGCGTCGCCCTGCGCGCGCAGCGTCCAGTGCGGCCGTTGCGTCCCGGCGAGGGTGAGCGTGGCGCGCAGCGGCGCCGGCGCCGCGCCGGCGAGGGCGACCACCATCGACGCCAGGTCGCCGCGCGCGACCAGCCCGAGCCGCGCCGGGGTGCGCCCGGGCGGCGCCGGGAACACCGCGGTGGCGACGAGGTCGCTGCGGTAATCGTCGCCTGGCGCGTAGTCGCCGTGGGCGGCGAAGCGGCCGCGGTTGCTGTCGACCACGAGATGCTCGACGTGCAGCGCGCCCGGTTCGGCGACGAGGCCGCCACGCACGCGGCGGAGGTCGACCAGCGGCTCGCCGCCGCGGCGCACGCGCAGGCCGTCGATGCGGATGCGGTCGGCCTGCAGCGCCAGTGGCGGCGCGATGTCCGGCAGCACGTCCGGCCAGCGCGGGAACTTGAACGGCGTGTCGCTCTCCGGCAGCACCAGCGTCGCATCGCGCACGTCCAGCGCGTCCAGCCGCAGCCGGCGGCCGAGCAGCGGGCGCAGCGCCGGATCCACGACCACGGTGGCGGCGCTGAACGTGATGCGGCCCGTCGCGCAGGACGCGGCCGCGGTCGGCACGCAGTCCGGATCGCGCTGGCGCGGCATCGAGAAGCGCACGCCGTGCAGCGTCAGCGGCCCCGCCGCCGGACCCTCGGCCCGCTGCCAGGCGAGGGTGGTGCCGGCCGGCAGGCGCGCGACGACCTGCGCGAGCAGCACGTCGCGCCCGCCCACCGTGGTCACCAGCCAGTACAGCGCGAGGCCGCCGAGCAGCACCAGCACGCCGGCCAGCAGCACCGCGCGCAGCGCGAGCCAGCGCAGCCGGGCGAAGCGGCGCGCGCGCAGCCCGGCGATGCGTACCTCGCGTTGCTCCGCCGTCGGTGGCGCCTGCGGGCTCACAGGTCGGCCCCGATGTTCAGGTGCAGGGTGAACGCCGAATCCGGATGGTCCAGCCCGTGGCCGATGTCCAGCCGCACCGGGCCCACCGGCGACCGCCAGCGCACGCCGAGGCCGACGCCGGTGCGCCAGTCGGGCACGCGGCCGTCGAACGCGCTGCCGCTGTCGACGAACGCGGCCATGCCCCACTGGTCGGTGAAGTAGTGCTCGACTTCGGCGCTCGCGGTGACGACGTTCTTCGCGCCGAGCGCGAAGCGGCCCAGGCGCGGGCCGACCTCGCGGTCGTTGTAGCCGCGGATGCTGCGGTCGCCGCCGGCGTAGAAGCGCAGGCTCGGCGGCATGTCGACCAGCGCGCTGGTGAAGGTATGGCCCAGCTCGCCGCGCACGATCAACCGGTCGCGCGCGCCGAGGGCCTGGAACCAGTGCGCACGCGCATGCACCTGCACGAAACTGGCGCCCGAGCCCAGTCCCGCGCTGGCTCCGCGCAGCAGCAGCGAGCCGGAGAGGCCGGCGCGCGGGAACAGGCGGTCGTCGACGTCCACGTAGTCGGCCTGCAGCGCCGGGTAGGTCAACGTCGCGTAGCGGTAGTCGACCGCGCCGCGCGCGCTGGTCGCATACGCCCAGCGTTCGCGCAGCGCGTGCAGCGACGCGGTGGCGGTGAGGCGTGGGTTGAGCTCGCCGCTGCGGCTGGCGACCAGTTCCACCCTGCGGGTGTCGATGTAGTCGTTCTGCTCGTCGGCCGCCTGCGCGCCCAGCGTGTACCAGCCGTCGCGCCACGCGAATGCGGGGATGCGGTACTGCAGCGTCAGCGTCTTGCGCTGCTGCGCCCAGTCCACCTGCGCCAGCGCCTTGTGGCCACGGCTGTTGAGGTAGCGCCGCTCAATGCCCAGGCGCACGCCGCTGCCGCTGGTGGTGCCGTAGCTGAGGCCGGCGGTGTAGATGCTGCGCCTGGCCGGCGCCAGCCGCACGTCGACCGGCACGCGCCGGTCCTGCGCCTGCTCGGGTTGCGGCGTGACCTCGATGCGGCCGAAGTAGTCCAGCCGCTGCAGCGATTCGCGCAGGCGTTCGACCTGCGCCTGGTCGTAGGTATCGCCCGCGTCCCAGGGCACCAGCTTGCGCAGCAGCCGCGGCCGGATGATGGCCGCCGGCGCCTGGCTGAAGCGTGCGTCGCCGAGGGCGTAGCGCGCGCCGCTCGTCCACGCGAGGTCGATGTCGGCCGCCTGCGCGGCGCGGGTGACCTCGACCCGGTGGCGGGTCAGTTCCGCATCGAAATAGCCGTGCCGGGCGAGGCTGCGGCTGACCCGCGCCTTGCCTGCTTCGTAGGCCGCGTGCGCGAACACCGCGCCCGGCCGCGGCTGGAACGCGGCGAGGTCGGCGCGCACGCCGGCGTCGTCGCCGCCGGGCCCGTCCACCACCACGCTGAAGCCGCGGACGCGCACCGGCTGGCCCGGGTCGACCGTGATCGTCACCACGGATGCGGCCGCGTCGCCGCCGCGCACGACGTCGATGCGCGGATCGTAGTAGCCGAACGGTTCCAGCGCGCCGCGCGTCTCGTCCTCGGCCTTGCGCACCAGCAGGCCCAGGCGGCGCCCGCTCACGTCCTTGCCGACCGCCTGTTGCAGCGACAGCGCATCGCGCACGTTCTGCGCCATCGCCTCGTCCAGCCCGCGGATGTCGATGCGCGCGACGGTCGCCGCCTGCGCGCACGGCGTCGCGCAGGCGAGCAGCAGCGCGGCGAGGCGGGGGATCGTCGGGGCACGCATGCCGGCGAGGATACCGGGCACGCGCGAAGGGACGTTTAACGGCCGCTGCGTCGCTGCCTGCGGGTTCGCCCTTCCTGCAGGAGCGGCGTGCAGCCGCGAGCTCTTCGCCCCGGCAGCGGCCATCGCGACGAAGCTCCGATGCGCGGCGCTGCCATGCGCCTGCCGACATGGCGGCAGGCGTGAAACGCCGCAGGTCGCGCGCCGGGCGCGCCGCGATGAACGCCATGCCGGGCCAGGCGCGCGGAAACTCCGCGGCCGCAAGCCGCTCCCGGGCGGCGGATGGTCAGGCCGACAGGTATTCGATCGCGGCGACGCTGCCGAGGCGGTCGGCGAGCCGCTGCAGCAGGGCGAGGCGGTTGCCGCGCACGGCCGGGTCGTCGGCGTTCACCAGCACGCCGTCGAAGAACGCGTCCACCTGCGGCCGCAGCCGGGCGAGGCGGCCGAGCACGGCGACGTAGTCGCGGCGCGCGAGCGCGGCGTCGGTATCGGCGAGGGCCCCCGCCCCCCCCGCGGCGGGCGCCCGGGGGGGGGGCGGGGGGTACACCGCCGGGGG
>JBQCFN010000183.1:0-6725 GCA_051959035.1 Lysobacteraceae bacterium
CGTCGGCGCGCGTGTCAGCAGCGCGCGCAGCTGCGCCTCGGCTTCCGGGATGCGGCCGTCGGCGAGCGCCGCGGCGGCCGCCAGCAGCGCCGGGTCGCCGGGGGAATGACGCACATGTTCCGCATAGGCCGCGTCCGCGCCGGCACGATCGCCGAGCGCACGCCACGCGCCCGGCAACTTCGGATCCAGCGCGACCGCGCGGCGCAGCACCGCCAGCGCCTCGGCGCCACGCCTTGCCTGGCCGAGCGCGAGGCCGAGGTCGAGCTGCGCCCGCGCCCAGCGGGGATGCGCGGCCGCCAGCGGCTGCAGGATCGCGAGCGCGCGCTCCACGTCGCCGCGCAGCGCATGCGATGCGGCCAGCAGGCGCAGGGCGACCGGCTGGTCGGGGACGACCGCGAGGATCTCCCGCGCCTGCGCCTCGGCGAGCGCGGGATCGGTGGCGAGCAGGCGCTGCAGGTGGGCGAGCGCGACCTCCAGCGAAGCGGCCGGCTCGGCGCTCACCGCCAGCCCCCGCGCACGCCGCCCGGCGCGGCAAGCGCGCGCTGCATGGCCCGGTCCCCGCGGATGTCCCGCATCCCTTCCCCCGCCCCCAGCCCGCATGGCGGGCCAGGGTGAATCTACTTTGACGGTGTTCTCGACGTCCAGCGCCTGCGCGCCGCCGTCCCGTCACGTGCCATTGAGCCGCCGCCCGCCAGCCTGTCGGCGGTTTCCCGACCGCGCGAGGCGGCAATGCTCACCCTGCGAATGCGCGTGACCGGCAGCGACGACCACGTCCGCGCGATGATGAACCTGCTGCAGAGCCTGGACGGCATCGAGCACGTCGAGGAAGTGTCCGACCTGATGCCGCACCTGGACGACCCGGACTCGAGTTCGGCCGGCCTGAGCGAGAACACGATCGCGCCGGACGCCCACGAGATCGAGATCGAGGCGCCCAACCTCGCCACCGCGCGCAAGGTGCGCGAGGCGGTCGAGTCGCTGGCCTTCGACCTCGACACGCTGGTGGAATTCGAGGAAGAGGACGACTGAGCCGGCGGCGGCCGGCCTACAGGCGGGCGCCGTCGAACCGCTTGACCTCGAGCGCCGCCAGGTCCACGTCGGCCAGGCAGCGCACGTTGACCGCCGCCATCCTGCCGCCGGTGCGGGGATCCACGCTCTCGCTGAAGGGCGCGACCCCGCAGGTCGGGCAGAAGTGGTGGTCGATCGCGTGGCGGTTGAAGCGGTAGGTGGCGTAGTCGCCCTCCGGCGTCGACAGCACCAGCGCCTCGCGCGGGAAGAACGCGAGCAGGCTGCCGCGCCTGCGGCAGAGGGAGCAGTTGCATTCGATCACGCCGCCGATGTCGCCCTCGACGGTGAAGGCGATGCGGCCGCAGTGGCAGCTTCCCTGGTAGGTGGCCATCGGCGGGTCCTGTCTGGCGGGGCGCCCAGCCTACCCCGCGCGCGGCGCCCACGCCGCGAGGGCCTTATGCTTGGCGTCTTGCCTTCCGGGAATGCCCATGCGCCGCCTCCTGCCCGCCACCGCCCTGCTCACCCTCGCCCTCGCCGGCTGCCAGACGCTGCCGCCGCCGGTCGCGCCCGCGACCGCGACCGCCGCGCAGGCGACGCCCGCGGCCGATCACCAGGCCGATGCGCGCTTCGCCGACATCTCCCGGCGCTGGCTGGACGGCTGGATGCGGCTCAACCCGGTGGCCGCGACCCAGCTCGGCGACCACCGCTTCGACGACCGCCTCGACGACCTCGGCGCGAACGGCCGCCAGCAGCTGGTGGATTTCAGCAAGGGGCTGCTGGCCGAGCTCGACGCGATCGACGCAAGCCGGCTTTCGCGCGAGAACCAGGTCGACGCGCTGATCCTGCGCAACCAGCTGCGCCAGGACATCTGGAGCATCGAAACCCTGCAGTCCTGGGCGTGGGATCCGCAGGTCTACAGCGGCCTGGCCGGCGGCGCGATCTACAACCTGATGGCGCGCGACTTCGCGCCGATGCCGCAGCGGCTGAAGTCGGCCACCGCGCGCATGGAGCAGATTCCCGCGCTGTTCGCGCAGATGCGCGCCAACCTCGACCCGGCGCGGGTGCCCGCGATCCACGCCGAGACCGTCGCGAAGCAGAACGGCGGCCTGCTCGAACTGGTCGACGAGTTCATCACCCCCAACGCCGGCCAGCTCGCCGGCGCCGACCGCGCGCGCCTGGACGCCGCGGTCGCCGGCCTGCGCAAGGCGGTGGCCGAGCAGCAGGCCTGGCTCGACAAGACGCTGGTGCCCGGCGCTAGGGGCGACTTCCGCATCGGCGGCAAGCTCTACGACGAGAAGCTGCAGATGGCGCTGATGTCCTCGCTCTCGCGGGCGGAGATCCGCCAGCGCGCCGAGTCCGAGCTCAGGCGCGTGCGCGGCGAGATGTACGGCATCGCGCGCCAGGTGCTGCAGGGCCGCAAGGGTGCGCCGGCGACCCCGGCCACGCCGACCGACGAGCAGCAGCAGAAGGCGATCGAGGCCGCGCTCGAGCTCGCCTACGCCGAGCATCCGGCCCGCGACGGCGTGGTCGACGCCGCGAAGCGGGCGCTCGCGCAGGCGACCGCCTTCGTGCGCGCGAAGGACCTCGTCAGCGTGCCCGACGACCCGGTCAAGGTCATCCTGATGCCGGAGTTCCAGCGCGGCGTGGCGGTCGCCTACTGCGATTCGCCCGGCCCGCTCGACAAGGGCCTGGACACCTACTTCGCGATCTCGCCGATCCCGGACGACTGGTCGAAGCAGCAGGCCGAGTCGTTCCTGCGCGAATACAACGCGCGGATGATCCACCTGCTCACCATCCACGAGGCGATGCCGGGTCATTACCTGGAAGGCTCGTTCTCGGCGCGCTATCCGTCGACCCTGCGCGGCGTGCTGCGCTCGGGCCTGTTCGCCGAGGGCTGGGCGGTCTACACCGAGCACATGATGCAGCAGGCCGGGTACATGGACGGCGACCCGCTGTTCCACCTCGTGCAGCTGAAGTTCTACCTGCGCACGATCGCCAACGCGATCCTCGACCAGGGCGTGCACGTGGACGGCTGGAGCCGGGAACAGGCCATGCACCTGATGACCCACGACGCCTTCCAGCAGGAGCGCGAGGCGGCCGGCAAGTGGGTGCGCGCGCAGCTGACCAGCGCGCAGTTGCCGACCTACTTCGTCGGCGTGCAGGAGCAGCTCGACACGCGCAAGGCGGTGGAGGCGCGGCTGGGCGACCGCTTCGACCTCAAGGCCTACCACGACCAGGTGCTGTCCTACGGTGCGCCGCCGGTACGCTTCGTGCGCGAGCTGATGCTCGACCAGCCGATCCAGTAGCGCGGATGGCCGCCGCGGCGCGCTCACGCCGTTATAACGATCGTGGGCAGCGCCGGCGTTAAGCTCGGCACAGGGGGGTGCCCATGCAGTCACACGGCAACGGCGAGGCCAGGGCCGGGGAGCGATCCACCACGGAACCTGCCTCGGCCCTGCTTGCCACCCAATCCCCGGCAGCGCTCGCCGCGCTGCTGGACACCTTGCATCCGGCGCTCGCCGAGCGCGTGGAGGCGGTGCTGTGGTCGGCGCACTGGCCGCAGCGGCTGGCCGCCCGGCCCACCGGCCTGCTGGACGAGGGCTCGGCGACGCGGGCGGTGCGCGAGGTCTCGGCCCGTCGCGCCGGTGCCCGCCCGGACCCCCGCTACGCCGTGCTCTGCGACGACCAGGCGGCCGACGTCGCCGTGCTGCTGCTGCGCGATCCGCTGCCCGCCGATCCGGCCCTCGCCGGGGTGGTCGCCAAGGCCGGCGCGCGCATGGCCGAGCTGCTCGAGCGCGAGCGCCTGCAGGAGAGCGTGACCCAGCTGGAGGACGCCGAGCGCCTGCAGCGCGCGCTGTACGCGATCGCCGACATGGCCGGGTCCGACTTCGACATGCCGGACCTGCTGCGCGGCCTGCACCGCATCGTCTCCGACCTGATGTACGCGGAGAATTTCTACATCGCGCTGTACGACGCGCCCGAGGACGCGCTGCGCTTCGTCTACTTCGCCGACACGGTCGACACGCTGGGGCCGTCGTTCACCGAGTCGGTGCCGATGTCGCGCATCGAGCGCGGGCTCACCTGGTACCTGATCCGCGACGGCCGCCCGCTGATGGGCAGCACCGACCAGCTGCAGCAGCAGGTGTCCGGCCCGCTCGCCCTGCACGGCGCCGACAGCGTGGACTGGCTCGGCGTGCCGATGCTGCGCGAAGGCAAGGTGATCGGCGCCTTGGTGGTGCAGAGCTACCTGGAAGGCGTGCGCTACAGCCATGCCGACATGAGCCTGCTGGCGTTCGTCGCCGAGCACGTGCTCACCGCGCTGGAGCGCAAGCGCTCGCAGGAGGAACTCGAGCAGCGCGTCGCCGAACGCACCCGCGAGCTCGCGGCGACCAACGCCGAACTCAGCCGCGAGGTGGCCGAGCGCGAGCGCGGCGAGCGCCTGCAGGCCGCGCTGTACCGGATCGCCGCGCTCGCCAGCAGCGACGAATCGACCGACACCTTCTACCGCAGCGTCCACGAGATCGTCGGCGGGCTGATCGACGCGCGCAACTTCTTCATCGCGCTGGTGTCCGACGACGGCCAGCGGGTGTCCTTCCCGTACGGAGTGGACGAGACCGACACCGACTGGAGCGAGCGCCCCTTCGGCCACGGCCTGACCGAGTACGTGCTGCGCAGCGGCCGCACCCAGGTGATCGACAGCGCGCGCAAGGCCGCGCTGGTGGCAAGCGGCGAGGTCGCCGCGCGCCATGCCAGCTCGCCGTCCACCCTGTGGGTCGGCGCGCCGCTGCTCGACGTCGACCGGCCGATCGGCGTGGTCGCGGTGCAGTCCTACGCGAAGACGCCGGCCTACGACGAGCGCGACGTGGAGCTGCTCACCTACGTCTCCTACCAGATCGCCGCCAGCCTCCAGCGCCGGCGCGCCGCCGAGGCGCTGAAGGAAGCCAACGCCCGGCTGGAGGAGCGGGTCGAACTGCGCACGCGCGAGCTGCGCGAGCAGATCGCCCAGCGCGAGCTGGTGGAGGCGCAGCTCAAGCACCAGGTGATGCACGACGCGCTCACCGGCCTGCCCAACCGCGTCTACCTGCGCGACCGCATCGAACGCGCGATCGCCCAGGTGCGGCGCGACCCGGCGCGCAATTTCGCCCTGCTCTACATCGACGTCGACCGCTTCAAGCAGATCAACGACTCGCTCGGCCACCTCGCCGGCGACCACGTGCTGAAGGAAGTCGCCCGCCGGCTGGAAAGCGTGGTGCGCGAGCCGGACGTCGTCGCGCGCCTGTCGGGCGATGAGTTCGCGGTGCTGCTGGAATCGGTCGACCTGCCGGAGACCGCGACCAAGGTCGCCCAGCGGATCGTCGCCCTGCAGCAGGCGCCGATCGAGTTCAACGACCACGCCCTGCAGTGCAGCGCCAGCATCGGCGTCGCGATCGGCGACCGCCGCTACCACGCGGTCGACGCGATCCTGCGCGACGCCGACATCGCGCTCTACCGCGCCAAGCAGCACGGCCGCAACCGCTTCGTGCTGTTCGACGACCAGCTGCACCGCGCCGCGATGGACGACATCGCGCTGGAGCAGGAGCTGCGCGCGGTGGACGACCGGCGGGCGTTCGTGCCGTGGTTCCAGCCGCTGGTGCGGCTGGAGGACGCGGGCGTGGCCGGCTACGAGGCGCTGCTGCGCTGGCAGCATCCCAGCCGCGGCGTGCTGGCGCCGGCCGACTTCCTGCAGGTGGCCGAGGACACCGGGCTGATCGAACAGATCGACTGGCAGGTGTTCCGCCACGCCTGCGAGGGCGCGCGCGAGCTCCTGCTGCCGGGCCAGTTCGTCGCGGTCAACGTCACCCCGCGGCTGCTGCGCCTGCGCGACTTCGACGCGCGGCTGCTGGCCCTGCTCGACGCCAGCGGCCTGCCGCGCACCGCGCTGCGCATCGAGGTGACCGAGGACGCGCTGTTCGGCGACCCCGAGTCGATCGGCGCGATCCTGCGCCGCCTGCGCGCGGCCGGCGTGGAGACGGTGCTGGACGATTTCGGCGCTGGCACTTCGGCGCTCGGCTCGGTGCACGCCTTCCCCTTGCGCATGGTCAAGATCGACCGCGAAGTCATCGCCCAGCTCGACCGCGGCGCCTCCCACCGCGGCCGCGCGACCGTCGGCGCCGTGCTGGCGCTGACCCAGGCGCTGGGCCTGGACGCGGTCGCCGAGGGCGTGGAAACCGACGCCCAGCGCGCCTTCCTTTCGCGGATGGGCTGCCGCTATGGCCAGGGCCACCTGTTCGGCCGCGCGCAGCCACTGGCGTTCTGGATGGAGCAGCGCTGAGCGGCTGCGGTATCGCAGCAGGCAGCCTGCCGTATCGCGCAGGAGCGGCTGCCTCCTGCGGGAGGGGCTTCCAGCCGCCAGCGTTTGCGGCAGCGATCGCCACGCCACAGCGGCCCTCGCCTGGTTGCCTGGTTGCCTGGTTGCCGGGCGCATCGAGAGTGCACATCGCCGGGCCTGGCCGGCGCGGTGCGCCATGCGCCATGCGGTGAGCGGTGAGGGCGAAGAGCTCGCGGCTGGGAGCCGCTGCAATGAGCCGCGCCTGCAAGGCGCCGCCCCGGCGGGGCTATTGCGGCTGCGTGGCGACGGGGGCCAGGCGCAGGTCCTGGAAGTCGAAGCTGAAGTCGGTCAGCGGTGAGATCGGTTCCATCCGCGCCTCGCGCAGCTTGCCGTCCGGGGTGAGCGCGAAGGC
>JBQCFN010000184.1:0-3138 GCA_051959035.1 Lysobacteraceae bacterium
GACGAATGATCCGACTGCGAAATCCGGGCTCGCGGCGCGCCGCCGGCGGCGTCACGCTCATCGCGCTGATGATCGCCGTGGTGATCGTCGCCATCCTCGCCGCCATTGCGGTCGCCAGCTACGACTTCGCCATGGTCAAGGCGCGGCGCGGCGCTGCGGAGGGCTGCCTGCAGGAGGGGGCGCAGTACATGGAGCGCTACTACACGACCAACCTGACCTATGCGAGCGCCGCGGCGCCGACCTGTTCGCAGGATGTCTCCGGCTATTACACGGTCGGATTCGCCGCCAGCGAGCCCACGGCCACGACCTACAAGCTGCAGGCCGTGCCGATCAGCGGCAAGCAGAACGACAGCCTGTGCGGCACGCTGACGGTCGACAACAAGGGCGCGAAGACCGCGTCCGGCAGCGGCGGTGTCGCCAGCTGCTGGTAGCGCCAGCAAACGGCGACGGAAAAGGAAAAGGCCGCGCAATGCGCGGCCTTTTTTTATCTGGCGCCCGAAGTTGGACTCGAACCAACGACCCCCTGATTAACAGTCAAGTGCTCTAACCGGCTGAGCTATTCGGGCGGGGGCGCCATTGTGCCGTCGCCGCGGGGACCGCGCAAGATCGCGCTCACGTCCCGGTCAGGCAGGCGAGCGCCGCGGCCTGGGTCGGCGTGGACTGGCGCAGGCGCCCGCTGCTGGCCAGCACGAGGGCGGTGGCCTTGGCCGGCCCGCGCCCATCGCACAGGGTGAAGGTGGCGTTGGAACCCGATGCCGCTCCGCCGGTCGGCTGCAGCACGATCCGCGGCCGGCCCGTGCTGGTGCGCAGGTGGGTGCCGTCGGGCAGCGCGCCGTGCTGGCGGACCAGCGTCTCGGTCGCGCCGCGCTCGCGGTCTCCATCGAGGTCGGCGAAGGCGATCCAGCCCGCACTCCAGTCGCTACCGCCACGGCAGTGGGTGCCGTCCCCGCTCGGACACACGACCACCTCGACCAGGGTGACGGTCGAATGGGCCATGCCCGCGGTGAGCGTCTGGACCAGGTCGGCCTGCGCCTCGCCCGCGTGCGCCGCGGCGGTGGCATTGCCGACGGCCGGGACGGCGAGTCCCAGCACGATGGCGGCGACCGCCATGACGATCAGGGCTTCGACCAGGGTGAAGCCAGCGGTGCGGGTGGAAGGCAAGGGCATGGCGGACGTCCTGTCGGCAGTCCGCTCAGGCTAGGCAGCGCGACGCGCCCGCCCCATCAGCCGCCGGCAGCAGCCCGCGTCAGAAAACGCCGCTTTGCCCCGTCATGGCGGGATACTGGTCGCCCCCGCCGCCCGTCCGGACGCATGAACGACCAGATCCATCCCGCCGGTTTCGAACTCGTCGCGCCGTACTCGCCCGCCGGCGACCAGCCGCAGGCGATCGCGAAGCTCACCGCCGGGTTCGAGGCGGGCCTGGCACGGCAGACCCTGCTGGGCGTCACCGGTTCGGGCAAGACCTACACGATCGCCAACGTCATCCAGCGGGTGCAGAAGCCGACCCTGGTGATGGCGCCGAACAAGACCCTGGCCGCGCAGCTGTACGGCGAGTTCAAGGCCTTCTTCCCGCACAACGCGGTCGAGTACTTCGTCAGCTACTACGACTACTACCAGCCCGAGGCCTACGTGCCGTCCTCCGACACCTACATCGAGAAGGACAGCTCGGTGAACGAGCACATCGAGCAGATGCGGCTGTCGGCGACCAAGGCCCTGCTGGAGCGGCGCGACGCCATCATCGTGTGCACGGTCTCGGCGATCTACGGCCTCGGCGACCCCGGCGAGTACCACAAGATGGTGCTGCACATGGTCCGCGGCGAGCGCATCGACCAGCGCGAGCTGATCCGCCGCCTGACCGAGATGCAGTACACCCGCAACGAGATGGACCTCGCCCGCGGCACCTACCGCGTGCGCGGCGAGGTGATCGACGTGCACCCGGCCGAGTCCGACGCCGAGGCGTTGCGCATCGAGCTGTTCGACGGCGAGATCGAGAACCTCACCCTGTTCGACCCGCTCACCGGCGAGACCCTGCGCAAGCTGCCGCGCTACACGATATACCCGGGCTCGCACTACGTCACCAGCCGGCGCACCGTGCTCGACGCGGTGGAGACGATCAAGGTCGAGCTGAAGGAGCGGCTGGAGCAGCTGTACGCGCAGAACAAGCTGGTGGAGGCGCAGCGACTGGCGCAGCGCACCCAGTTCGACCTGGAGATGCTGGCCGAGGTCGGCTACTGCAACGGCATCGAGAACTACTCGCGCCACCTCACCGGCTACATGCCCGGCGAGCCGCCGCCGTGCCTGTTCGACTACCTGCCGCCGGACGCGCTGCTGGTGGTCGACGAGTCGCACGTGACCGTCCCGCAGATCGGCGCGATGTACAAGGGCGACCGTTCGCGCAAGGAGACGCTGGTGGAGTTCGGCTTCCGGCTGCCGTCGGCGCTGGACAACCGGCCGCTGCGGTTCGAGGAATGGGAGGCGCGGGCGCCGCGCAGCGTCGATGTGTCGGCGACGCCCGGCCCGTACGAACTGCGCGAGGCCGGCGACGAGATCATCGAGCTGGTGGTGCGGCCCACCGGCCTGGTCGACCCGCAGGTCGAAATCCGGCCGGTCGGTACCCAGGTGGACGATCTGCTGGGCGAGATCCGCGAGCGCGTCGCGCTGGGTGACCGCGTGCTGGTGACCACGCTGACCAAGCGGATGGCGGAGAACCTCACCGAGTACCTCTCCGAGCACGGCGTGAAGGTGCGCTACCTGCACTCCGACGTGGATACCGTGGAGCGCGTGGAAATCATCCGCGACCTGCGGCTGGGAGTGTTCGACGTACTGGTCGGCATCAACCTGCTGCGCGAGGGCCTGGACATGCCGGAGGTGTCGCTGGTCGCGATCCTCGACGCCGACAAGGAGGGCTTCCTGCGCAGCACCGGCTCGCTGATCCAGACCATCGGCCGCGCCGCCCGCAACCTGCGCGGCAAGGCGATCCTGTACGCGGACTCGATCACCAGGTCGATGCGCGCCGCGCTGGACGAGACCGACCCCCGCCGCAACCGGCAGCTCGAATACAACGCCGAACACGGCATCACCCCGCAGTCGGTGCAGCGCGCCGTGCGCGACGTGATGGAGGGCGCGCGCGCCGAGCCG
>JBQCFN010000185.1:0-10986 GCA_051959035.1 Lysobacteraceae bacterium
CGAGAAGGCCCACCCGGACGTGTTCAACATCCTGCTGCAAGTGCTCGACGACGGCCGCCTGACCGACGGGCAGGGTCGCACGGTCGACTTCCGCAACACGGTGATCGTGATGACCTCGAACCTCGGCTCGCACCAGATCCAGGAGCTGGCCGGCGACGATTCGGCCGAGGCCTACGTGCAGATGAAGGCGGCGGTGATGGGCGTGGTGCAGGCGCACTTCCGCCCGGAGTTCATCAACCGGCTCGACGACATCGTGGTGTTCCACCCGCTCGACAAGGCGCAGATCCGCGAGATCGCCAGGATCCAGCTGCGCGGCCTGGAGAAGCGGCTGCACGAGCGCGGCATCGCGCTCGTGCTGTCGGACGACGCGCTCGCGCTGCTCGGCAATGCCGGCTTCGACCCGGTGTATGGCGCGCGCCCGCTCAAGCGCGCGATCCAGGCCCAGGTCGAGAACCCGCTGGCGCAGCGCATCCTCGCCGGCGAGTTCGGCAGCGGCGACACCATCCACGTCGATGCGGAGGGCGGCAAGCTGGTGTTCCGCCGCTAGCGGGAGCCCCGCCCCTCGTCGCGTTGCGGCGGCGGTGCGCCGGTTCAGGCCGCGGGGGCGTCCCCGTGGCCGGCATCGGCGGGCGCCGCCTCGTCCGCCGGCGCCAGGCTGCCGTCGTCGCTGAGCAGCTCCGGGGCGGGCGCGGCGCGCGGCGGCAGCCGGCCCGCTTCGACCATCTGCTGGATGCGCGCGAACACCTCGCCGCGGCCGAACGGCTTCTTCATGAAGTCGTCGGCGCCGATGCGCTTGACGTAGAACTGTTCGGTCGCCTGCACGTTGCCGCTGATCATGATGATCGGCGTGCCGCGGGTGGCTTCCTCGCGGCGCAGCGTGCGCAGCGCGTCGAAACCGTTCATGCCGGGCAGGACGATGTCGAGGTAGATCAGGTCGGGCCTGAGCGTGCGTGCGAGCGCGATGCCCGATTCGGCGTCGCCGGCGCCGGTCACCTCGTAGCCGTTCTGTCGCAACATCTTGCCGAGCACCGCGATGATCGTGGTGGAGTCGTCGATGACCAGCACGCGCAGGCCCTCGCGCGCGTTGACGCGGGTGGCGGCGCGGCGTTCGACCGGGGCGGCGGGCTCGGCCGGCGCCGGGGGCGGGGCGGGCGCCGGCTGCGGGGCGCGCAGCATGCGGCGGATGAATTCCAGCGTGGGCACAGACGACACTCCGGTTGCACAGTCCTCCCGAACCGCGCCGTACTGTAACCCGGGTGGGCGCGGCGCGGCCGGTACAATGGGCGGATGATCGCTTTCCGCCAGTTCGCCCTGCGCCGCGGCGAACGCCTGCTGCTGTCCGACGTCGACCTCGCCCTGCACGCGGGCTACCGCGTGGGCGTGGTCGGGCGCAACGGCGCGGGCAAGTCCAGCCTGTTCGCCGCGCTGATGGGCGAGCTCGAGCCCGACAAGGGCGACATCGACCTGCCCGGCAAGGCGCGCATCGCCAGCGTCGCGCAGGAGACGCCGTCGCTGCCCGATCCGGCGATCGACTTCGTGCTGTCCGGCGACGCCGCCGTGCACCGCGCCATCCAGGACGAGGCCAACGCCTTCGCCAACGAGGACTGGGAAGCGGTCGCGGTCGCGCACCAGCGGCTGGAGGAGCTGAACGGCTACGACGCCACCGCGCGCGCCGGGCGCCTGCTGCACGGGCTCGGCTTCCCGCCGGAGACCCACGCCAAGCCGGTGTCGGATTTCTCCGGCGGCTGGCGCGTGCGCCTGAACGTGGCGCGCGCGCTGATGACGCCGTCGGACCTGCTGCTGCTCGACGAGCCGACCAACCACCTCGACCTCGACGCGGTGGTCTGGCTGGAGGAGTGGCTGCGCAAGTACCCGGGCACGCTGCTGGTGATCTCGCACGACCGCGAGTTCCTCGACAACGTCACCACCCACACCCTGCACCTGCACGAGGGACGCGCGAAGCTCTACGCCGGCGGTTACACCGCGTTCGAGCGCCAGCGCGCCGAGCACCTGCGCCAGCAGCAGATCGCCTTCGAGAAGGAACAGGCCGAGCGCGCGCACCTGCAGGGCTTCATCGACCGCTTCAAGGCCAAGGCCAGCAAGGCGCGGCAGGCGCAGTCGCGGATGAAGCGGCTGGCCAAGCTCGCCGGCACCGAGGCGGTGCGCGCCGAGCGCGCGCTGCGCATCGCGTTCCCGCAGCCGGCGCGGGTGCCGAATTCCCTGCTGCGGCTGGACCACGTCGACGCCGGCTACCGGTTGCCGGACGGCGCGGTCGCGACGATCCTCGGCGACGTCGGCTTCGGCCTCGAGGCCGGCGACCGCATCGGCCTGCTTGGCCCCAACGGCGCCGGCAAGTCCACCCTGGTGAAGACACTGGTGGGCGAACTGCCGCCGCTCGCCGGCGAGCGCAACGCGCACCCTGACCTGCGCATCGGCTACTTCGCCCAGCACACGGTCGAGTCTTTGCATGCCGGCCAGTCGCCGGTCGACCACCTGCGCGAACTGTCGCCGGACACCGCGACGCAGGCCTTCCGCGACTTCCTCGGCAAGTGGAATTTCCCCGGCGACCGCGCGTTCGAGTCGATCGACGGCTTTTCCGGCGGCGAGAAGGCGCGCCTGGCGCTGGCGCTGATCGCCTGGCGCCAGCCCAACGTGCTGCTGCTCGACGAGCCCACCAACCACCTCGACCTCGACATGCGCGAGGCGCTGGCCGAGGCACTGTCGGACTTCGACGGCGCGATCGTGATGGTGTCGCACGACCGCCACCTGATCGGGCTGGTGTGCGACAGCTTCGTGCGCGTCGCCGGCGGCAGGGTCGAGCCCTTCGATGGCGACCTCGACGCCTACGCGGCCTGGCTGCGCTCGCGGCCGGCCGGCGAGGCGGGCAAGGCGGAGCCGAAGCCGGCCGCGCCCGCGCCCGCGGCGGTCGCCACGCCGAAGCCCGCGCCGGCCAGGGGCAAGGTCAACCCGCACAAGCTGGCCAAGGCCGAGGGCCGGGTCGCCGAGCTGGAGGCGCGGCTGCGGGCGATCGAAGCCGAACTCGCCGATCCCGGCGCCTACGCCGGCAACGGCGCGCGCGCCGCCGAGCTCGGCCGCGAGCAGGGACGCCTGCGCGCCGCGCTGGAAGCGGCCGAGGCCGAGCTGCTGGCCCTGTACGACGCCGCCTGAACCGGCGCGCGCCGCGCTTGAAAGCGGCCGCGCCATCCCCAGACTATCCGCGGTTTTTCCGCTCCACCGACACCACCATGCCGATCTACGCCTTTTCCTGCACCGCCTGCGGCCACGACTTCGACCGCCTGCAGAAGCTGTCCGATCCCGACCCGAGCGCCTGCCCGGCGTGCCGGGCGGACGCGGTCAGGCGCAAGGTCACCGCGCCCGCGTTCCGCCTCGCCGGCGGCGGCTGGTACGAGACCGACTTCAAGAAGGACGGCGACCGCAAGCGCAACCTCGCCGGCGACGGCGCCAAGGCCGACGGGGCCAAGGCCGACGGCGCCGCCAAGGCCGAGGCCAAGCCGGCCGAGGCGAAGCCAGCCAAGGCGGAACCCGCCACCGGCACCTGATCCGGACGCCAGCGGCGCCCGCCGGGCCTGCGGCGCGAAGCGGCCGCCGCCGCGACCGGCGCAAGCCGTCGCCGCGGTGGGCGGCACGGGCCGCCGCGCCGCCTCAGGCTAAAATGGCCGACTTTCCGGCGCCGACCACCGCGCGCCCACCGGAGCCCCCATGCGTACCCATTTCTGCGGCCTCGTCGACGAGGCCCTGGTCGGCCAGACCGTCACCCTGTGCGGCTGGGTCGATGTCGCCCGCGACATGGGCCACCTGGTCTTCGTCGACCTGCGCGACCACGAGGGCATCGTCCAGGTCGTCGCCGAGCCGTCGGAGGCCGAGGGCAATGCCGCCGTGGTCGCGGCCGCCGGCCAGCTCGGCTACGAGGACGCGATCCGCGTCACCGGCACCGTGCGCCGCCGCCAGAACGCCAACCCGAAGCTGCGCACCGGCCAGGTCGAGGTCGTCGCGACCAGGATCGAGGTGCTCAACAAGGCCGAGCCGCTGCCCTTCCACGCGCACGAGAACCCGGGCGAGGACATCCGCCTCAAGTACCGCTACCTCGACCTGCGCACGCCGGAGATGCAGCGCAAGATGCGCACGCGCACCAGGCTCGTCAGCGCGCTGCGCGCCTGGCTCGACGCGCGCGGCTTCCAGGACATCGAGACGCCGATCCTGACCAAGGCCACGCCCGAGGGCGCGCGCGACTTCCTGGTGCCGGCGCGCATGCACCCGGGCGAGTTCTACGCGCTGCCGCAGTCGCCGCAGCTGTTCAAGCAGATCCTGATGATGGCGGGCTTCGACCGCTACTACCAGATCGCCCGCTGCTTCCGCGACGAGGCGCTGCGCGCCGACCGCCAGCTCGAGTTCACCCAGCTCGACATGGAGTTCGCGTGGGTGTCCGAGCGCGACGTGCAGGACACGGTCGAGGCGATGATCCGCGACGTGTTCCGCGAGGTGATGGGCGTCGAGCTCGCCGATCCGTTCCCGCGCATGACCTGGGCCGAGGCGATGCGCCGGTACGGCTCCGACAAGCCCGACCTGCGCATCGCGCTGGAACTCGCGGACGTCGCCGAGCTGGTGAAGGACTGCGGATTCGCGGTGTTCACCGCCGCCGCGAACGACGCCGACGGCCGCGTGGCCGCGCTGCGCATCCCCGGCGGCGCCTCGCTCAGCCGCAAGCAGATCGACGAATACGCCGCGCACGCCGCGAAGTTCGGCGCCAGGGGCCTGGCCTACGCGAAGATCGACGACGCCGGCGCGGTGAATTCGCCGGTCGCCAAGTTCTTCGCGGAGGACGCGTTCGCCGCGTTGCTGAGGCACGTCGGCGCCGGCAACGGCGACCTCGTGTTCTTCGGCGCCGGCGCCTACAACAAGGTCAGCGATTTCATGGGCGCGGTGCGCCTGAAGGCCGGCAAGGACTTCGGCCTGGTCGGGGAAGGCTGGAGGCCGCTGTGGGTCACCGACTTCCCGATGTTCGAGTGGGACGAGGAGGAGCAGCGCTACGTCGCGCTGCACCACCCGTTCACCGCGCCGGCGGTCGATTCGATCGAGGACCTGCGCGCGAACGCCAGGACCGCGGTGAGCCGCGGTTACGACATGGTGCTCAACGGGAATGAAATCGGCGGCGGCTCGATCCGCATCCACCGCCCGCGGATGCAGTCGGCGGTGTTCGAGCTGCTCGGCATCGGCGCGGAGGAGGCGGAGGCCAAGTTCGGCTTCCTGCTCGACGCGCTGAAGTACGGCGCGCCGCCGCACGGCGGCATCGCCTTCGGCATCGACCGGATCGCCGCGCTGATGGCCGGCACCGAATCGATCCGCGACGTCATCGCCTTCCCCAAGACCACCACCGCGCAGTGCCTGATGACCGGCGCGCCCTCGCCGGTGCCGGAAGCGCAGCTGGCGGAAGTGCACGTGGCGGTGCGCGCGAAGGACTAGTGCCGCCAGCGGCCGCGCGGCCGGCGCCGCGCAGGGCCCGTCTCGTTTCCTGCGCGCCGCCGGCGCCACAATGCCGCCCATGACGCCCGCCATCCGCCGCGCCACGCCCGCCGACGCCGACGCCCTGTCCCGGGTCGGCACCCGCACCTTCGTCGACACCTTCGGCCACCTGTATTCGCAGGCGGACCTGCAGGCCTTCCTCGACGAGAGCCATGCGCCGGCCGTGTACGCGCGCTACCTCGCCGATCCGCGCTATGCGCTGTGGGTGCTGGAGGACGCCGGCGGCGTGCGCGGCTACGCGCTGGCGGGGCCGAACGGCCTGCCGCATCCCGACGCGACGCCCGCCGACGGCGAGCTCAAGCGCCTGTACGTGGACCGCGCGCTGCACAACGGCGGCTGGGGGAGCAGGCTGTTCGCGCAGGCGCTGGCGTGGCTGGAGCGCGACGGCCCGCGCACGCTGTGGATCAGCGTGTGGTCGGAAAACCACGGCGCGCAGCGCTTCTACGGCCGGCACGGGTTCGCCTTCGCCGGCGAATACGAATTCCCGGTCGGCGCCCAGCGCGACCGCGAGTTCATGTTCCGCCGCGTGCCCGCATGAGCCCGCCGGGCGCCAACCGGCCGGCGGAAGCGCGGCGCGTGATCCTGCTGCACGGCCTGTGGATGCCGGGGGCGGTGATGCACTGGCTGGCCGCGCGCCTGGAGGAGGCCGGCTTCGCCACCGAGACCTACTCCTACCACAGCGTCAGCGACGGGCCCTCGCTCGCCGCGCCCGGGCTGGTGGACTTCATCGACGGGCGCGCGGCCGACATCGTCGCCCACAGCCTGGGTGGCCTGGTCGCGCTGCAGGCGCTGTGCGACGCGCCCGCGCTGCCGGTGCGGCGGGTGGTGTGCCTGGGCTCGCCGCTGGCCGGCAGCGGCGCGGTCAACGCGATGCTGCGCTGGCCGCCGGCCGCGTCGCTGTTCGGCCGCAGCGCCGAGCTGCTCCAGCACGGATTCCCGTGCTGGGAGGGCAGGGCGCAGGTCGGCGGGGTCGCCGGCCGCGTGCCGCACGGCCTCGGCGCGCTGTTCGGCCACTTCGAGGGCGAGCACGACGGCACCGTCGCGGTGGCCGAGACCCGGCTGCCCGGCCTCGCCGACCACGTGGTCATCGACGCCAGCCATACCGGACTGCTGCTGTCGGAGGAGGCCGCGGCGCAGACCATCGCGTTCCTGCGCGAGGGACGCTTCCGCCACGCCCCCGAGCCGATGGCCGCCGGGTCGATCGGGTAAAATCCGCGGCTTCCTTCGCAGCCCCCGGACCGACGCATGGGTCGTGGCCCTTCCATCGAAGCGCGCAAGAACGCGGTCGACGCGCAGCGCGGCAAGATCTTCACCAAGGTGATCCGCGAGATCGGCGTCGCCGCGCGATCCGGCGGCGGCGATCCCGCCGGCAATCCGCGCCTGCGCGCCGCGATCGACCGCGGCCTCCAGGCCAACATGTCCAAGGACGTGATCGAACGCGCGATCAAGAAGGCGACCGGCGAGCTCGAGGGCGTGTCCTACGAGGAGATCCGCTACGAGGGCTACGCGCCCGGCGGCGTGGCGGTGATCGTCGACTGCCTGACCGACAACAAGGTCCGCACCGTCGCCGACGTGCGCCACGCGTTCTCCAAGTTCGGCGGCAACCTCGGCACCGAGGGCTCGGTGGCCTTCATGTTCCGCAAGCTCGGCGTGCTGTCGTTCGCCGCCGGCGCGGACGAGGAGAAGATCACCGAGGCGGCGATCGAGGCCGGCGCGGACGACGTCGTCGTGTATCCCGAGGACGGCGCGATCGACGTGCTGACCGCGCCGGAGGCCTTCCCCGCGGTCAAGGCGGCGATGGAGGCGGCGGGCCTGGCGCCCGACCTGGCCGAGGTCACCTACCGCGCCGACAACGACGTGGCGGTCAGCGGCGAGACCGCGCAGCAAGTCGCCAAGCTGCTGCGCTGGCTGGAGGACATGGACGACGTGCAGAACGTCTATTCCAACGCCGACCTCGGCGACGCCGCGTACGCCTGACCATCGCTTCGCCACGGCCACCCTCGCCCACGGCATCCCGGCGCCTACCGGCTTCCATGGTCCGAACGCACCCTCCCGGGCGCGCTTGCCGTAAGGTGCGCGCGTGACCCGCATCCTCGGCATCGATCCCGGTTCCCAGCGCACCGGCGTCGGCGTGATCGACGTCGACCCGGCCGGACGGTGCCGCTACCTGCACGCGCAGGCGCTGGTGCTGCTGGCGGCCGGCGATTTCCCGTCGCGGCTGGGGCTGCTGTGCGAGGGCCTGGACGCGCTGATCGACGCGTGGCAGCCGCAGCAGGTGGCGATCGAGACGGTGTTCATGGACAAGTCGGCGATGTCCGCGCTGAAGCTCGGCCAGGCGCGCGGCGCCGCGCTGGCGACGGTGGTGCGCCGCCGGCTGCCGGTGAGCGAGTACGAGCCGCGGGTGGTCAAGCAGTCGCTGGTCGGGCGCGGCGCCGCCGACAAGGCGCAGGTGCAGCACATGGTGCGCCTGCTGCTCAACCTGCCGGATGCGAAGCTGCAGGCCGATGCCGCCGACGCGCTGGCGATCGCCCTCACGCACGCGCACATGAGCGCGACCGCCGGCCGCACCGGCCTGAGCACCGACGCCTTGCGCCGGCGCGGATGACAGGAGGAAAGCCGCGATGATCGGACGTCCCGAGGGCATCCTCGTGCACAAGCAACCGCCGTGGGCGACATGCCGCGCCTGCGCTCCACTGGCGCGGGCGGCATCGAGCGACCGTCCATGGATGGCCCGGCCGGGCGGTCCGGAGGCGGCGATGCCACGCCAGGGATGGCTGCCGCGTGCATTGCACCTGGAGCACGCGCGATGATCGGTCGGTTGAAGGGCATCCTCGTGCACAAGCAGCCGCCGTGGCTGGTCGTGGACGTGCACGGCGTCGGCTACGAGCTGGAGGCGCCGATGAGCACCTTCTACGACCTGCCGGACGTCGGCCGCGAGGTCGCGCTGTTCACCCACTACGCGCAGAAGGAGGACAGCGTGTCGCTGTACGGCTTCCTGC
Source organism: Lysobacteraceae bacterium (assembly GCA_051959035.1). Lineage (GTDB taxonomy): Bacteria > Pseudomonadota > Gammaproteobacteria > Xanthomonadales > Xanthomonadaceae > JABFWF01. The sequence goes on from JBQCFN010000185.1 coordinate 8,541, forward strand.
GCGAGGCCGAGCGGCGGCTGTTCCGCGACGTGCAGAAGGTCAGCGGCATCGGCGCCAAGATCGCGCTGGCGGTGCTGTCGGGGGTGAGCGTGGAGGAATTCGCGCGGCTGGTGCAGGCGGGCGACGTCACCGCGCTGACCCGCATTCCCGGCATCGGCAAGAAGACCGCCGAGCGCATGGTGGTGGAGCTGCGCGACCGCGCGGCCGACCTCGCCGGCGGCGCTCCGGCGGCGCTGGCGGGCGGCGCGCCCGCCGATCCGCAGTCCGAGGCGGTGATCGCCCTGCAGCAGCTCGGCTACAAGCCGGCCGAGGCCGCGCGCATGGCGCGCGACGCCGCCGCCGCCGGCGACGACGCCGCGTCCATCATCCGCAAGGCGCTAAAGTCCGCGCTGCGCTGACGCCGGTTCCGCGTCCGTCATCCCCAGGAAGGCCATGGCCACCCCCGCCACGTCCCACGCTTCCGGCGAGCACCCGCACGGCCACGGCAACGTCGGCCTCGGCGGGCTGATCGTCGGCGCGATCGGCGTGGTGTTCGGCGACATCGGCACCAGCCCGCTGTACACGATCAAGGAAGCCTTCATCCCGCACTACGGGCTGACGCCGGACCACCCGACCGTGCTCGGCGTGCTCTCGCTGGTGTTCTGGGCGCTGATGATCGTGGTGACGCTCAAGTACGTCACCATCATCATGCGCGCCGACAACGAGGGCGAGGGCGGCATCATGGCGCTGATGGCGCTGGCCCAGCGCACCCTGCCGAAGGATTCGCGCTCGGCGTACGCGATCGGCATCCTCGGCATCTTCGGCGCATCGCTGTTCTTCGGCGACGGCGTGATCACGCCGGCGATCACCACGCTCTCGGCGGTCGAGGGCCTGGGCGTGATCGCCCCGCACCTGGACCCCTGGGTGGTGCCGCTCACGCTGGCGGTGCTGGTGCTGCTGTTCGGCACCCAGCGGCACGGCACCGAGCGGGTGGGACGCATCTTCGGGCCGGTGATGGGCGTGTGGTTCGTGTCGCTCGCGGCGATCGGCGTCTACAACATCCTGCACAACCCGATGGTGCTGCAGGCACTGAGCCCGCTGTGGGCGGTGCGCTTCTTCGCCACCCACGGGTCGCATTCGATCTTCATCCTCGGCGCGGTGGTGCTGGCGGTGACCGGCGGCGAGGCGCTGTACGCCGACATGGGCCATTTCGGCGCGCGCCCGATCCGCTTCGCGTGGTACTGGTTCGTGCTGCCGGCGCTGATGCTGAACTACCTCGGCCAGGGCGCGCTGGTGCTGCACGATCCGGCCGCGATCGCCAACCCCTTCTACCTCGGCGTGCCGCGGTGGGCGAGCTACCCGATGGTCGTGCTGGCCACCGCGGCCGCGGTGATCGCCTCGCAGGCGGTCATCACCGGCGCCTACTCGGTGGGCCGGCAGGCGATGCAGCTGGGCTACATCCCGCGCATGCTGGTCAAGCACACCTCCAAGGAAACCATCGGCCAGATCTACATCCCCGCGATCAACTGGACGCTGATGCTCGCGGTGATCGCGCTGGTGCTGGCCTTCCGCACCTCGACCGGGCTCGCCTCGGCGTACGGCGTGTCGGTGTCGGGCACGATGCTGATCGACACCCTGCTGCTGGCGCTGGTCGCACGCGCCACCTGGAGCCGGGCACGGGTGTGGGTGCTGCCGGCGTGCCTGGTGTTCGCCACGGTCGAGGTCGCGTTCCTGGTCGCCAACGGCGCCAAGTTCCTCGACGGCGCATGGTTCCCGGTGGCGCTGGCGCTGCTGGTGTTCACCGTGCTGCGCACCTGGCGCCGCGGCCGCGAGCTGCTGTCGGCGGAGATCCGCAAGGAAGGCATCCAGCTCGACACCTTCCTGCCCGGCCTGATGCTGGCGCCGCCAACGCGCGTGCCCGGCACCGCGGTCTTCCTGGTCCCGCAGAAGGGCATGGTCCCGCAGGCGCTGCTGCACAACCTCAAGCACAACAAGGTGCTGCACGAGCGCAACGTCTTCCTGACGGTGGAGACGCTCAACGTGCCGTACTCGCCGGACGACAAGCGGCTGAAGATCGAGCCGATCGGCGACGACTTCTACCGGGTGGTGCTGCGCTACGGCTTCATGGAGACGCCGGACGTGCCGCTCGCGCTGATGCGTTCCTGCGACAAGGGCGGCATCCATTTCGACCCGATGGACACCACCTATTTCGCCAGCCGCGAGACGGTGGTCGCCTCGCGCCACCGCGGCATGCCGATCTGGCGCGACAAGCTGTTCGCGGTGATGCACCGCAACGCCGTGCCCGCCACCAACTTCTTCCGCATCCCCGGCAACCGGCTGGTGGAGTTGGGGGCGCAGGTCGAGATCTAGCGGGCTTTCCGGACCAGCTGTCGGCATTCGCGAAAGCCGGCAAAGCAACGGGCGTCAGCGAGCGCCCCGGCCGCTTCCGCGATCTGGCGGAGGAAGG
>JBQCFN010000186.1:0-14809 GCA_051959035.1 Lysobacteraceae bacterium
TCTGGGTGGACGTGCCGCCCGGGCGCGACACGCTCATGCGCTGGCTCAACGCCCCGCAGCTGCGCTTCGAGGGCAGCATCGAGCGGGTCGCGCTGCGCTTCGCCTGCGGCCCCGCGCAGCTGGACGAGCACGACGGCCGCCCCGCCCTGCTGCTGCCGGTGCCGCAGCGCCTGCTGCACCTGCAGCGGCGCGAGTTCATGCGGCGCGAGCCGCCGGTGGGCGCGCTCACCTGCCGCTTCCCCTCGGCGGAACGCGCCGGCCAATGGGTCGACGCCACCATCCGCGACATCGGCGGCGGCGGGCTGGCCATCCTCGGCACGCGCGAGCAGATCCACTTCACGGTCGGCGACGTGGTCGGCGGCTGCCGCATCACGCTGCCGGAGCTGGGCGACGTGGTGGTCGACCTGCGGGTGCGCCACGTCGTCGAGCGGCAGCACCGCGGCCGCGACCTCGCCCAGGCCGGCTGCGAATTCGTCGACCTCGACGCGGCCTCGCAGCGCAAGCTGTTCCGCTACCTGATGCAGCTCGACCGCGAGAAACTCGCGCGGCGCCGGCAGCTGGACGACTGAGCCGGCGCCGCCCGGCGCGGTTCAACCCAGCAGCTGCGCCAGCCGCTGCTGCAGGTCCTCGATGCGGTAGGGCTTGGCGATGAAGTCGGCGTCCTTGCCGAGCGCCGGCAGCTGGCCGCGCGCATAGCCGGAGGCGAGCAGCACCTTCAGGTCGGGGCGCAGGCGCCGCGCCTCGTGCAGCAGGTCCATCCCGCTCATGCCCTTGGGCATGACCACGTCGGTGAACAGCAGGTCGATGTCGCCGTCACGCTTCAGGATGTCCAGCGCGGCGCTGCCCTCGTCGGCCGTCAGCACCACGTAGCCGAGGTGCCGCAGCGCTTCGATCGTGACCAGTTGCACGTCCGCGTCGTCCTCCACCAGCAGGATCCTGCGCGCGCCGGCGCCGCCATGCCCGGCGCCGTCCTCGCGCACCGGCAGGTACAGGTCGATGGTGGTGCCCTTGCCGACGCTGCTGTCGATGGTGATGTAGCCGCCGGACTGGGTCGCGAAACCGTAGACCTGGCTCAGCCCCAGGCCGCTGCCCTTGCCGACCTCCTTGGTGGTGAAGAACGGCTCCATGGCGCGGGCGCGCACGTCCGGCGCCATGCCGCAACCGTTGTCCTCGACGGAGACGCAGACGTAATGGCCGTCGCCACCGTTGTTGGGGTCGAAACCGGCCGGCATGCGCCGCTCGCGCGTGCGCACCTGGATGCGTCCACCCGCGGGGGCCAGCGCGTCGCGCGCGTTGACCACCAGGTTGAGCAGCGCGGCCTCGAACTCGGCGGCGTCGATGTCCACCCTGCCGAGACCGCGGCCGAGGCTGAAGTCCATCTCCACGTTCTCCCCCACCGCGCGGCGCAGCATCGATTCGCCGGCGTTGAGCAGCGCGTTGAGGTCGTGCGCCTCCGGCCGCAGCGGCTGCTTGCGCGCATAGGCGAGCAGTTGGCGGGTCAGCAGCGCTCCGCGTTCGGCGGCGCGCTGCGCGCCAGCGACGAGGCGGCGGCGGCGCTGCGGGTCGTCGCTCTCGGCGGCGATCAGGTCCAGGCTGTTGCTGATCACCGTGAGCAGGTTGTTGAAGTCATGGGCGACGCCGTAGGTGAGTTGGCCGATCGCCTCCATCCGGTGCGCCTGCATCATCGACTGGTGCGCGACCTCCAGCGCCTGCGCCTGCTGCCGGCGCTCGGTGACGTCGCGGGTGATCTTGGCGTAGCCGATCAGGCGGCCGCCCTCGTCGCGCACCGGATCGATGATCACGCTGGCCCAGAAGCGGCTGCCGTCCTTGCGTACGCGCCAGCCCTCCTTCTCGTAGCGGCCAAGGGTGCGCGCCGCCTCCAGCGCACGCGCCGGTTCGCCCGCCTCGCGGTCCTCGGGCGTGTAGAACCGCGAGAAATGCTCGCCGACGATCTCCGAGGCCCGGTAGCCCTTGATCCGCTCGCCGCCGGGGTTCCAGGTCGCGATCCGGCCCTCCATGTCGAGCATGTAGATCGCGTAGTCGGTGACGTTCTGGATCAGCAGGCTGAATTGCCGCTCGCTCTCGGCGAGGCGCCGCCCGGTGTCCCGCGCGGGTGGCAGTGCCTCGGCGCTCGCGCATTGGTGATGGTTGTTCAAGTCGCCCCCTGATCACTCGCGTCGGGCATTCAGTCCCATCGCAAACTGGCGACAATGATGTCGTCTGAGGTTAAGGATACGTGAAGCGGGCGCCAGGCCCATCCACCCTGCACATTGTCCTCGCTTCGGGTGAGTGCGGCGGTAACGAGGGCTGGCGCATTTCATTGCCAATTCACTCCCCGGGGCCGAAGGTGCAGCCGGTTCCCCCTTCCCGCGCGCATGATCGACGCCACCGACATCCTCGGCGCCCGCATCCTGGTGGTCGACGACGACCCCGATTCGGCCCAGCTGCTGGCGCAGACGCTGGCCCTGAACGGGTACACGCAGGTGACCCTGACCTGCGATCCGCGGGTCGTGCCCGACCTGCACCGGCGCAACGACTTCGACCTGATCCTGCTGGACATGCACATGCCGCGCATGGATGGCCTGGACGTGATGGAAAGCCTGAAGGAAAGCGAGCGCGACGGTTACCTGCCGGTGCTCGCGCTGACCGCCGAACCCGGCCACCGCATGCAGGCGCTGCAGCGCGGAGCGCGCGATTTCCTGCGCAAGCCGGTGGATCCGGACGAACTGCTGCTGCGCGTGCGCAACCAGGTCGAGGTGCGCCTGCTCTACAAGGAGCGCGCCCAGCCCGCGCGCGCCTGAGCGCTTGTCCGGGCGCAGCGCCGGCATCCTGCTCTATCGCCGCGCGGCCGCCGGGCCCGAAGTGCTGCTCGGCCATCCGGGTGGTCCGTTCTGGCGGCACCGCGACCACGGCGCGTGGACCATCCCGAAGGGCGGCATCGACGCCGGCGAAAGCGCGGAGCAGGCGGCGCTGCGCGAGTTCGAGGAAGAGACCGGCGTGCGGCCGGATGGCGCGCCGCGGGCGCTGGGCAGCATCCGCCAGCGCGGCGGCAAGGTGGTGGAGGCCTTCGCGCTCGAGGGGGACTTCGACCCGGCCGGGTTGCGCAGCATCGAGTTCGAGATGGAATGGCCGCCGCGCAGCGGACGCCTCGCGCGCTTCCCGGAACTCGACCGCGTCGCCTGGTTCACGCTGGAGGACGCCGCCGTCCGCATCCTGGCGGGGCAGGCGCCGTTGCTCGCGCGCCTGCGGGCGCTTCCGCCCTGACTCAGCGCCGCTGGCTGGCCTTGCTGCCGCGGCGGTTGTAGCCGCTGAACGCGGCCTGCTCGCGGTCCTGCGCTTCCTGGCAGGCGATGCACAGGCGCACGCCGGGCACGGCCCTGCGGCGCGCTTCCGGGATCGGCGCGTCGCATTCCTCGCAGTGCTCGAGTCCCGGCCCCTGCCCCAGCCGGCTGCGCGCGCGCTGGATGCCGTCCTTGATGGTGGCGTCGATCTGTTCCTGCACCGCGCCGTCGCCCGCCCAGCCCGTGGCCATGGCCGCCTCGCCCGTCGAGTTGCAACACGCACAGGATAGCCGGTGGGCGCTGAATGCGTCGTGCCCGCGGACACGTCGCTGAACGGTTTAGCCGCGCGCGCCGCGCAACGAAAAAATTCGCTTTCGCACGCGGTTTCTTCACCTCGCCATCGTCCCCCGCCGGGTGAGATAGGCGCGCTGCAAACGCAGTGTCCATGAAGTCCGGGGGTTTTCGATGCACGTCTCGCGCCGCTCCCGCCAGTTGCTGGCGGTGTCCGCTTTCCTTTGCTCCTTCGCCGTCTCCGCCGCGCCGCCCATGGCGACTTCCTCCCCCGGCCCCAGCCTGTTCGAACGCAGCCAGTACGACGCGATCGGCGAGCCGCGCGCCACCAGCCTGTGGCTGCTGATGCCCGATGGGAGCACGCGTGCGCTCACCCCGCGGGTGGCGGGCGGCTTCGACACCGCCGCCAGCTGGTCGCCGCACGCGATGCGGATCGCCTTCCAGCGCGGCACGCTCGCCTCGGATGCGGGCGACCGCTACGACATCTACCGCATGGACCGCGATGGTGGCCACGTGCAGCAGCTCACCACCGGCACCGGCAACTTCGTCCTGCCGGCCTGGGGCCCGGGCTCGCGCATCGCCTTCGTCGCCCGCTACGGGCACCACGACTGCCTGGGCGTGGTGGAGGCCAACGGCCGCAACCAGCAGGACCTGTTCTGCGCGCCGGCGCCCGCGAGCCTGCAGCAGCCGCGGTGGTCGGCGGACGGACGCAGCCTGTTCGTGGGCGGCGGGCACTTCGTCGGCCGGCTCGGCGATTCCTGGCGCGCGCTGGCCTGGAAGGTCGACGCGGCCACGGGCGCGGCCACGCAGCTGGCCAGCGTGCTGCTCGACAGCCCGCGCCAGGTCGCGATCGCGCCGGACGGCAGCCGCGCGCTGCTCAGCGACGTGGTGCCCAACGACCTGCAGCTCGTCGACTTCCGCAGCCATCGCGTCGCAACGGTCGCCTACGGCTATGCGCCGTGCTGGTCGAAGGACGGGCGCCGGGTCGCCTTCAGCGGCGAGGTCTACGAATCGACACCCGCCTTCCGCTACTACAACCCGCTGTACGTGATGGACGCCGACGGCGCCAACGTCCGCCAGCTGACCCGCGCGCGGGTGGACAACCTCGCCTACACCGCCGCGCAGTGGTCGGGCGACGGCAGCCGCATGCTGCTCAACCAGCGCAGCTACGCCGATCCCTCGCTGCAGGTGCCGCGCTACGCGCTGCGCATCGTCGATGTCGCCAGCGGCCGCATCGCCGCCCTGCCCTCCGGCTACGCCGCCGCGGGCGCCTGGCTGGAGCGCTGACGCCCGCCTCGGCGCGCATCCGCCCCCGACGCAGGGACGCGTCGGGGGCTGGGGGGAATGGAACGCGGCGCTCGCCCGCCGCCTTCAGTCCGGATGCGTGATGCGCAACACCTGGCCCATGCCCTGCGGCGGCAGGCCGAGCCCCGCGTTGGACACGTACAACGCGTCGTCCGGCCCGACCGTCAGGCCGGTGGGCAACGTCAGCCCGGTGACGATGGTCCGGCGATCGCCGTTCGGCCGCACCATGACGATGCTGCCCGCGCCCGGTGCCGGGCCGGGCGAGCCGGTGGTGCTCTGCAGGATGTACAGGTTGTCGTGGCGGTCGAAGGCGAGCCCGAGGACGGTGGTGACGTTCTTCAGCGCCGTGCTCAGGGTGCCGTCGGCGGCGAGGCGCCAGATGCGCTGGCTGCCGTCCACGATCGGGAAGGTGCCGAGGTTGCCGACGTAGTACGCCCCGCGCCCGAACGCGATCACGGTCGGCACGACATGGCCCTGCGTCGCCGACACGTCGGCCAGCCGGACCACCTGGCCGTTCGGCGAAACGGACACGACTTCGCCGTGGTTCGGCTCGACCGCCACCAGCCGCCCGGCGTGCGCGATCATGCTGTACCAGGTGCCGTCGGGCTCGAAATCGCCCGCCGCCGGATGCGCGACCGGATGCCGCTGCTGGTAGCGGCTGAGGTTGGCCACCAGCGTCGGACTGCCATCGGCGTTGATCCGCAACACCGCGTTCGGCCGTCCGACCACGCCGTGCGAGCAACCGCCGCCGGCGGTGATCGCGTACAGGCGGCCGTTGAGCCAGGCGACGTCGGCCACGCCGCTGACCAGGAAACCGCTGTCGGCGCTGGTCTGGCTGCTCGGCAGGTCGTGCGCCACCGTGTGCCGCGCGTGGTCGCGGGTGATCTTCGAGATGCGGCTGCCGGTGCGGCTGCCGGTGTACGGCCCGATCGGCGGCACCACCTGCCCGCAGCGGCCGGCCGTGGACTGCTGTCCTCCCACGCCGCCCTCGGCGACGTAGAGATTGCCGTCCGGACCGAACTTCAGGCCGCGCGGATTGTTGAGGCCGGTCGCATAGACGGACACCGACACCTTGTCGGCCGCCTGCACGAGGCTGGCGATGTCGCTGGCGGAGGGCGGATTCGCGGCGCGCCCGGCGATGGGCGTCGTCGCGCCGAGGACGAGCGCGAGCGCGCCCGCCAGGAAGGTGGTGCGGAATCGGAAGGCCATGGGGGAGTCTCCGGAGGAAGCGGCAGGACGAGCGGTGCCGCGAACGCCTCGCATCGGCATCGCAAGTCGCCTGGGTGGATCCCGCGCGAAGCACGCGCGCCCGCGCCGCCGGTGCGGACGCGGCGGCGCTCGCCTGTGCCAACGGTCCGCGCCGGGTGCGCCGGACATGCGGTGCCATGCGCGGCGGGCACTCCCGTTCAGGCCCACAACCGACGAGCCGCCACTGCAACGTGCGCGAAAAAAAAGCCCCGGCAATGCCGGGGCTTGTCCACGGAAGGGTTCCGTGCCCGCTTACTTGTAGCTGTTGGTCTTGATCGCGATCCCGCTGGTTCCCGACGCCACCAGCATGTCGCGCTGCAGCTTCTTCCGGTCGTAGCCGGTGAAGGTGAACGCCGCGCGCGAGACCTTGCCCTGGCGCGCATAGTTGCCGTACGACAGGTTGCCGCTGTGGACCACGTTGCGGGTGCCGCTGGCATAGACGCAGCCGGTCGCGGCGTTGTTGCGGATGGTGTTGCCGGTGGCCTGCACGCCGACCGCGCCGGTGGCCGACATGCCGATGCTCTGGTTGTTCTCGATCGTGCAGTTGGCGATCGTCACGTCCTTCGCGTTGCGCCACACGTTGATGCCGTACTTGGCGTTGTTGTTGAGGCGGCAGTTCTGGATCAGGATGCCGCTGCAGCCCTTCGAACCCGGCTCCACGTCGATGCCGCACTGCGGCTTGGTGCCGTTGGTGTAGCTGAACTCGGAGTCGTAGACCTTGACGTTCGACGAGTAGGTGATCGACAGGCCCTGGCGGCGGTTGTTGGTGGAGACCACGTTGGCGATCACCACGTCGGTCGAGCCCATCCCGACCAGCATGCCGTCGCCCGTGCAGTCGGCGATGCGCATGTCGCGCACGGTCACGCGCTTGGCGTTGCGCAGCTGCACGCCATGGCCCCATTCGTTGGTGCCGGGACCGAAGTGATGGGTCCTGCGGTCGCCGAGGATCTGGCCGCCCGCGATCTCGACGTCGGAGACGTCCTTGACGTAGATGACGTGGTAGACCGCGGCCGAGTTGGTCTTGGCCTTGAGCACCGCGCCGTCGGCGAGCTTGAGCATCATCCGGCTGCGCAGGGTGATGCCGCGGACGGGATCGATGAGGTAGGTCCCCGCGGGGACGGTCACGGTGCCGCCGGTGGAAGGCAGCGCGTTGATCGCGGCCTGGAACGCGGACGTATCGTCGTGGGTGCCGTTGCCGACTGCACCCTTGTCCTTGACGCTGATGACCTTGCTGCCGCGGGCGCGGCCGGGAGGGTTGAAGGCGGCGAGGGCCGGGAGGGAGAAACCGCCGAAGGCGGCGGCGGCGGCGAGGCCGGAAGCCTGCTTGAGGAAACCGCGGCGCGCGGCATCCTGGACGAGTACGTTCTCGTTCTTGATCATCAATTGCCCTTTCTGGTTTGGCCCTTGCCCAACAGTCGGGCGTGGCCGGGTTTCCGGGAAAACGACGCAACGGTCGCGTCGATGGAAGGTAGACGCCGCGTGAAGTCGGCGCGAGCAAGGATGGACCAAACCGACTACCAGGCCGCAGTTATGCGGGCGCTGCGTTTAGTCGCGATTCCGTGAAGAAGCGCAAGCGGCGCATTCACTTTACGTCTCCTTTACGAAGTGACCGCGTCCGCGCTTGCGCGCGCCGGACGCTGAATGGGGAACGCCCCCGCCGGGGATTCTCATCGGGCATTAAGCGCGGCGGACGCCAACTGCGGATGCGCGGCCAGCCGGGCCGCACGCGAGGTCGCCATGAACACGATGCCGATTCCTTCCCTCTTCCGCTTCAGCGCGCTGGCGCTGGCCCTCGCCGTCGCGACGCCCGCGATCGCGCGCACCGACCAGGCGCCGCGCGGGCCGTCAGCGGCCCAGTCCACGCGCGATGCCGGCCACCCGCACCCGGGCCGCGCGGACGCGCAGGACGACGACCGCAAGGCGGCGCAGGCCCGACAGGCGCAACAGCGCGCCGCACAGCAGCGCGAGCAGGCCGGGCGCGAACAGGCCGAACGCACACGGGAGCACCAGCGCGCGCTCGCCGCGCAGGCACAGGCGCGGCAACGCGAGGCCGCGCAACGCGAGCGCGCGCAGGCGCAGCGCGAGCAAGCCCAACAGGACGCCGCGCAGCGGCGCGAGGACGCCCAGCGGCAGGCCGCGGCGCAACGCCGGGCCGCCGATGCCGCCGCGCAGCAGCGTGCCGCACAGCAGCGGGCGGACCAGCAACGCGCCGCCCAGCAGCAGGCCGCCCAGCAGCAGGCCGCCCGGCAGCGTGCCGCCGCGCAGCGCCAGGACGCGCTGCGCGCCCGCCAGCGCGCCGATGCCCAGCGCGACCGCCAGCGCGTGTCCGACGCCGAGCGCCGCCAGCGCATCGCCGACCAGCAGCGCCGGCTCGCCGAATACCACCGCCTGCTCGATCGCCACGAGGCGCTCGAACGCGCGCAGCAACGCGAGCTGCAGCAGGCGCGCCGCCTGCAGGCCATGCGTTACCAGCAGGCCTACCAGGCCGGCATGCGCGCGATGCAGTCCCGCTGGGCCAGCCGCGGCTACCGCTACGACAACGATCCCTATTACTGGACGCCGGCCTCGTACCGCTACCAGCGCGACGGCCGCAGCTACCTGGTGAACCAGTACGCCGCCAACCTGCTCCAGCAGGCGGTGCGCCTCGGTTACGACCAGGGCGTGCGCGCCGCCGAGGCCGATCGCCAGGACCGCTGGAACGGCGGCTACCGCAACAACTTCGCCTTCCAGGACGCGCTGTACGGCTACAACGGTTACTACGTCAGCCCCGACGACTATTCCTACTACTTCCGCCAGGGCTTCCAGCGCGGTTACCAGGACGGCTACAACCGCGCGTGGCAGTACGGCCGCTACGACAACGGCAGCTACGACCTGCTGTCCAGCGTCCTGCAGCTGATCCTCAACCTGCAGCCACTCGGCTGACGCCCTCGCCCCCGCGACGCCCGGCCATGCGCCGGGCGCCGCGCCGCCCCGCAGCGACAAAAAAAAGCCCCGGCATGCCGGGGCTTTCGACGAGGATTGGAGCTTACTGGTAGTTGTTGGTCTGGATCGAGATGTTGGTGGTGCCCGTCTGGATCAGGATGTCGCGCTGGAGCTTCTTCTTGTCGTAGCCGGTGTAGGTGAACGGCGTGCGGTTCTGGATGCCCTGGCGCGCGTAGTTGCCGTACGACAGGTTGCCGCTGTGGACGCCGTTGCTGGTGCCGCTGCCGTAGACCATGCCGGTGGCCTGGTTGTAGCGGATCGTGTTGCCGGTGGCCGTCATGCCCGCGCAACCGGTCGCCGACATGCCCATGCTGCCGTTGTACTCGATCGTGCACTGGCTGACCGTCACGTTCTTGGTGTTGCGCCACACGTTGATGCCGTACTTGGCGTTGTTGTTGAGGCGGCAGTTCTGGATCAGGATGTCGTTGCAGCCGTGCGAGCCCGGCTCGACGTCGATGCCGCACTGCGGCTTGGTGCCGTTGGTGTAGCTGAACTCCGAGTCGTAGACCTTGACGTTCGACGACCAGGTGATCGACAGGCCCTGGCGGCGGTTGTTGGTCGACACCACGTTGGCGATCACCACGTCGCTGGAGCCGTAGCCGACCAGCATGCCGTCGCCGGTGCAGTTGGCCACGCGCACGTCGCGCACGGTCACGCGCTTGGCGTTGCGCAGCTGGATGCCGTGGTTCCACTCGTCGGTGCCGCCGCTGGCGTAGATGTGCGTCGCACGTTCGCCCATCAGCTGGCCGCCGGCGATCTCGACGTCGCTGATGTTGTACAGGTACAGGATCTTGGCGACGGCCTTGGACGAGGTCTTGGCCTTGAGGATCGCGTTGGGATCCATCTGCAGCAGCATCAGGCTGCGCAGGTTGATGCCCTTGACCGTGTCGATCAGGTAGGTGCCGGCCGGGATGACCACGGTGCCGCCGGTGGCGGGCAGCGCCTTGATCGCGGCCTGGATGGCGGCGGTATCGTCGTGGATGCCGTCGCCGACCGCGCCCTTGTCCTTGACGCTGATGACGGTCGCGCCGCGGCTGCGGGTCGGCGGCACGACGGCGGCCAGCGCCGGCAGGGCGAAGCCGCCGAAGGCCATGGCAGCGGCGAGGCCGGAAGCCTGCTTCAGGAACGCGCGGCGCGCGATGCCCGTGGAGGGCGCGGATTCGTGATTCATGGAACTGTCCCCGGGGGAATGGCCGCGCCGGGATGGCACGGCGACTTGGAAAGGAAAGGACGCGTCGTTCGCGTCGAAGGAACCTTATTGCCCGGGGCGCGCGACGCGAGGACCGCGCGTGCGAATTGCCGATTGCGGCGCAGTTTCGCCGCGGTTGCGTTCAGTGATGATTGTGTGAAGTGTAGGAGCCCCATTCAGGGATGCGCATTCATGTGCGACGGCAAGCACAAGACGCTGTTTTGCGCGGCAAAACCGCCTTCCCCGCCGGCGTCGACGACGGGTCTCCCGGCGGGCATGAACGGGCGCCGCGGTTACCGCGCGCCAATTGCCGATCCCCGAGCGGCCGGCGGTACGCGCACGGCCGGCCCCACCACGCCCGCTTGCGCCGTCCGGCGGGAGGATGCCCCGGATGGCCGCGCCTCCGACTGATCCGACCGCCGCGCTCCCGCCCGCGCCGCCGCCGCCGCCCGGCCTGCGGCAAGCCCTGCGCGGCCTGCTCGTGCTGCGCCCGGCGCCGCCACGGCGCTGGTGGTTCTCGCTGCGCGCCGCCGCGTGCATCGGCGCGCCGATCGCGGCCGGCGTGATCGCCGGCGACGTGCACGCGGGCCTGCTCGCCTCGCTCGGCGGCTTCACCGCGCTGTACGGCAGCGGGCGGCCGTTCGCGTATCGCGCGCGCCTGCTGGCGCTGGTCGCGCTGTCGATGTCGGCGGCGGTCGTGCTTGGCCTGCTGTTCGCGGAGGTGCCGTGGGCGGTGGTGCCGGCGCTGGCCCTGTTCGCGATGGGCGCGACGTGGATCTGCAACGCCGTGCAGGTCGGGCCGCCCGGCGCCTACCTGTTCCTGCTCACCTGCGCCGCGGCGGCGGCGATGCCGCGCGGCCACGTCGCGCCCCTGCATGCCGCGCTGCTGGTGTTCGGCGGCGGCGCATTCGCCTGGTGCGTGCACATGGCCGGGGCGCTGGTGGCGCCGCGCGGGCCGGAACGCGCGGCCGTGTCGAACGCGCTGCGCGCGGTGGCGGCCTTCGTCGGCGCGGCCGGCTCGTCGCGCGAGGACGCGGCCCGCAGCGCCGCGGCGCTGGCGCTGCACCAGGCGTGGGCGGCGCTGGTCAGCCAGCAACCGGTGCGTGGGCGGCGCGATGGCCGCCTCAGCCGCCTGCGCGCGATCAACCGCGACCTGCACCTGCTGTTCGCGGACGCGCTGGCGGCACGCGCGCGCGGCGAAGCGGCGCTTGCCGCCGCGATGGCGCGCATCGAGCGCCTGCAGGCGGAGGTGGACGACCCGCGGCTGGCGCGCGCGCCCTATCCCGGCGGGCGGGTGCCGCTCGGCCATCCGGGCGCGGGTGCGGCGCTGCTGGACGCGTTGCGCAACGATGCGATCGCGCGCCGGGTGGTCGTGCGCGTCGGCGTGGCCACGGTGGCCGCCGCGTCGCTGGGCGCGTGGTTCCACCTCGAACGCGCGTACTGGGCGGTCGCCGCGGCGGTGCTGATGCTGCACCAGGGCTTCGACTGGACCCGCACGGCGATGCGCGCGCTCGAACGCCTGCTCGGCACCTGGGTCGGGCTGCTGCTGGCGTGGGCCATCCTGCTGTGGGCGCCGCACGGGGCCTGGCTGGTCGCCACGGTGATGGTGCTGCAGTTCGTGCTGGAAATGCTGGTGGTGCGCCACTACGCGCTGGCGGCCGTGTTCATCACCGCGGTGGCGCTGACCATCGCCAGCGGCGGCAGCCGGGTGGCGCATCCCGACGAATACCTGCTGGCGCGCGGCGTCGACACGCTGGTCGGTTGCATCGTCGCGCTGCTGGTGTTCCGCGCGCTGCCGCCGCCGGCGGCCGCCGACATCCCGCAGCGGGTCGCGCGCTGCTGCGAAGGCGTCGCCGCCGTGGTGGCGCTGCTGGCGCGCGGCGAGGTCACCAGCCAGCCGGCGCGCGAGGCGCGGCGGGACCTGCAGCGCCTGGGCTTCGCGCTCGACCACGCCTACGAAGCCGGCGTGTCCACCTCGCAGGCACAGCGGCGCGCGGCCGAGCGCCAATGGCCCGCGGTCGCCGCGACGCAGCGGCTGGTGTACCGCACGCTGTCGGCGTGCTGGGCGCTGGAGCGGCGCGCCCGCGGAAGCCAGCGCGCAGGCGATGGCCCTGTTCGACGCCGCGGGCCTGCAGGCCCTGCGCGACGCGTTGCAGGCCCTGGCGCAGGCGGCGCGCACCGCCACGCCACCGCCGGCCTTCGCCGCGTTGCCGCCATTGCTGGAGACCGAGGTGCGCAGCCTGCGCGACTGCCTGCTGCGTATCATGGCCGTCCCCTCGCCTGCCGGAGCCACGCCATGAAATCCCGCGCCGCCGTCGCCTTCGCCCCCGGCGAGCCGTTGCAGGTGGTCGAGATCGACGTCGCGCCGCCGCGCAAGGGCGAGGTGCTGGTGCGCATCCTCGCCACCGGCGTCTGCCACACGGACGCGTTCACGCTCAGCGGCGACGATCCGGAAGGCGTGTTTCCCGCGGTGCTCGGGCACGAAGGCGGCGGCATCGTGGTCGAGGTCGGCGAAGGCGTGACCACGCTCGCGCCGGGCGACCACGTCATCCCGCTGTACACGGCCGAATGCGGCGAATGCAAGTTCTGCCGCTCGGGCAAGACCAACCTGTGCCAGGCCGTGCGCGCCACCCAGGGCAAGGGCCTGATGCCCGACGGCACCACGCGTTTTTCCCACCAGGGCCAGCCCATCTTCCACTACATGGGCACCAGCACCTTCAGCGAATACACGGTGGTGCCGGAGATCTCGCTGGCCAGGATCGACCCGGCGGCGCCGCTGGAGAAGGTCTGCCTGCTCGGCTGCGGCGTCACCACCGGCATCGGCGCGGTGCACAACACCGCCAAGGTGAAGCGCGGCGACACCGTGGCGGTGTTCGGACTCGGTGGCATCGGCCTGGCGGTGATCCAGGGCGCGGTGCAGGCGGGCGCGTCGCGCATCATCGGCGTGGACGTCAACCCGGCGAAGTTTCCGCTGGCGAAGGAGATGGGCGCGACCGACTGCGTGGACCCACGCGACCACGACCAGCCGATCCAGGACGTGATCGTCGGCATGACCGACGGCGGCGTGGATTTCAGCTTCGAGTGCATCGGCAACGTCGAGGTGATGCGGTCGGCGCTGGAGTGCTGCCACAAGGGCTGGGGCGAGAGCGTCATCATCGGCGTCGCCGGCGCCGGCCAGGAAATCCGCACCCGGCCGTTCCAGCTCGTCACCGGGCGGGTGTGGCGCGGCAGCGCCTTCGGCGGCGTCAAGGGCCGCTCGCAGCTGCCCGGGATGGTCGAACAGGCGATGCGCGGCGAGATCCGGCTGGACCCCTTCATCACCCACGAATTGCCGCTTGAGCGGATCAACGAGGCGTTCGAGCTGATGCACCGCGGCGAGTCCATCCGCACGGTGATCCGGTTCTGAGCGGGCGTGTTTGCCGGACGCGCCTGATGGAGACGCCTTGATGGAGCGGATCGAACGGCACGCCTGCTTCGGCGGCTGGCAGGAGGTCTGGCAGCATGCCTCGGACAGCCTCGCCTGCACGATGCGCTTCGGCGTGTACCTGCCGCCGCAGGCCAGCGCGCGGCGATGCCCCGTGCTGTACTGGCTGTCGGGGCTCACCTGCAACGAGCAGAACTTCATCACCAAGGCCGGTGCGCAGCGCCACGCGGCCGAGCACGGGCTGATCCTGGTCGCGCCCGACACCAGCCCGCGCGGACCCGGCGTCGCCGACGCGGAGGGGTACGACCTCGGCCTCGGCGCCGGCTTCTACGTGGACGCCACCCAGGCGCCGTGGAACGCGCACTACCGCATGCACGACTACGTCGCGCGCGAACTGCCGGCGCTGGTCGAGGCGCACTTCCCCGCCACCGCGGCGCGCGCGATCAGCGGCCATTCGATGGGCGGCCACGGCGCGCTGGTGCTGGCGCTGCGCAATCCGGGGCGCTACCGCAGCGTGTCCGCGTTCGCGCCGATCGTCTCGCCATCGCAGGCCCCGTGGGGCGGGAAGGCGTTCACCGCTTACCTGGGTACCGACCGCGCGGCGTGGCAGGCGTGGGATGCGTGCGCGCTCGTCGCGGAAGCCACCGAACGCCTGCCGCTGCTCGTCGACCAGGGCGAGGCGGACGAATTCCTGGACAGCCAGCTGCAACCCTGGCGCCTGCAGGAAGCGTGCGCGCGCGCCGGCCATCCGCTCACCCTGCGCATGCGGCCCGGCTACGACCACAGCTACTACTTCATCGCCAGCTTCATCGGCGAGCACGTCGCCTTCCACGCCGGCGCCCTGCACGCGCAGGGCACGTTGACATCCCGCCGAGGCGACCCGGCGAGCGGGAAGTTGCGGTAGGCGATCCGCGGTTCGTCGCCGAAACGGGAACGCAGTCGGGCCAGCGCGGAGCGCGGGCGCTCGAACGCCTGGTCCCAGAGCCGGCCGTACGCGGGCGCGGAGTCGCCGGGCTCGAGGATGGGGAACCGCCCGAGGCCGCGCTTCGCGTAGGCGGCGTCGGCCCGGAGCGCCTCGGTGTCCGGCTC
>JBQCFN010000187.1:0-10727 GCA_051959035.1 Lysobacteraceae bacterium
GCCTGCACCGTCGTCACGTCGTGGTTGAGCAGGTCGTTGACCATGTCCTTGTCGGCCGGCGCGAAGGTGGTGAAGCGCGTGCCGTCCTTGCGCTCGCCGGAGATCGTCGTGCGGTCCTCGCCGATGTTCACCTTGGAAATGCGGTTGTCCTGCACCTCCTGGACGAACTGGTCGTAGGTCAGCGCGCTGTCGCCGGCGGTCTTCGGGCTGAAGCTCTGGAACACCACCATCAGCACGACGGCCACTACCGCCCACAGCATCAGGTTCTTGGCGAGGTCGTTCATCTTGCGCATCCGGTGGGGATCTCTCTACTGCGATTCGGGGGTCAGCGGCGCTTGTCCTGCGCGAGGGCGTAAACCTCGGGCGAGCGCTTGCGCGAGGCCGCGGGCTTCCGGATCACGACGCGAGCATAGCGCTGGCGCAGCTCGCGCACGTATTCGTCGAATCCAACGCCCTGGAACAGCTTGATCAGGAAGGTGCCGCCCGGGCGCAGGTGCTTGTCGGCGAAGTCCATCGCCAGCTCTGCAAGGTGCATGCCACGCGGCTGGTCGACGGCGTCCACGCCACTCTTGTTGGGGGCCATGTCGGAAAGCACAAGGTCGACCGGCTGGCCACCGAGCGCGGCTTCGAGACGCGATAAGACGTCATCTTCCCTGAAGTCGCCATGAAGAAA
Organism: Lysobacteraceae bacterium; assembly: GCA_051959035.1. Lineage (GTDB taxonomy): Bacteria > Pseudomonadota > Gammaproteobacteria > Xanthomonadales > Xanthomonadaceae > JABFWF01. The sequence goes on from JBQCFN010000187.1 coordinate 674, forward strand.
CTCCACGCCGGCGAGCGAGGGCATCTCCAGGATGTCCAGCGCGATCACCCGTCCGCTGTCGCCGAGCGCCTGCCGCACCCACTGCGACCAGCCGCCGGGCGCAGCGCCGAGGTCGACCACGACCATCCCGGGCCGGAGCAGGCGGTCGCGTTCGACCAGCTCCTCCAGCTTGTACGCGGCGCGCGACCGCAGCCCCTCCGCCTGCGCCTTCTTCACGTAGGGGTCGGAGAAATGTTCTTTCAGCCAGCGCTGGCTGGACTTGCTGCGGGCGGCCACGTCGGCGGGACCACTCGTTCGAAGGGCCGGTCGGAACGGCATGATACCCTGACGTTCCTCCCCCGTTCCGTGCCCCATGTCGCCCGCGCTGACCAACGCCCAGATCCGTTTCCTCCGCGGTCAGGCGCACGATCTCAAGGCCGTGCTGCAGGTGGGCGGCAAGGGCATCACCGACGCGCTGGTGGCCGAGGTCGGCAACGCACTCGACCAGCACGAGCTGATCAAGGTGAAGGTGGCCAGCGACGACCGCGAGGTCCGCGACGGCATGATCGCCGAGCTCGCCGCCCGCGCCGGCGCCGCCCTGGTCCAGCGGATCGGCCACACCGCGGTGCTGTTCCGCCCGAATCCCGACAAGCGGCGGATCGTGCTCCCGCGCTCCTGACGGGCGATGCCGTGCAGCTCAACCTCGAACGTCCCGACTACAGCTGGTTCCTGCGCGGCGCCGATGGCCGCCACGTGCTGGTGAACGAGCGCGCGCTGGGCCGTAGCTGCATCGTCTCGCCCGACACCCTGGTCGAGGACTGGCCGGTCGCCGATGCGGCCGCAATGACCCCGGCCGACCTCGAGCCGCTGCTCGCGCTGCGCCCCGAACTGGTCCTGCTCGGCACCGGGGAGCGCCAGGTGTTCCCCCCGGCCGCCGTGCTGGCCGCCTGCCTCGGCCGCGGCGTCGGCCTGGAAGTGATGACGAACGCCGCCGCCGCCCGCACCTACAGCGTGCTCGCCGGCGAGGGCCGCCGGGTCGTCGCCGGTTTCCTGCTGGCCGGCTGAACGGTTCGGGTGCTTCACGCGCCCTGCACACCGGATTCACGTTCCGCAACGCCGCCCGGCGCTATGGCGGATGGCCGGGTGCGCCGGGCGCCTTCGTTGCTGCCCGGGCCGACATGGACGAGGCGGCCGCATGGTCCTGAAAACGCTCAGCGGGAACAGTGCCGGGGATGCGGCCGCCCAGCGGCGGGTGATCGACGCCCTGCCCGCCCCGGTCTTCACCTGCGACGCCAGCGGCCGCCTGACCTACGCCAATGCCGCGTGGCGGCACCTGCTCGGCTACGACGACGACGAACTGCTGGGCCTGGACTTCGACGAGCTGGCCGATCCGCACGTCGTCGAGGCGTGGCAGGCGGCGGTGGCCGAGGTCGCGCGGGGCCAGGAGGGCTTCACCTGCGAGAACCCGCTGCGCCACCGCGACGGCTCCTCGCGCTGGCTGGCCTGCAACGTGCGCGCGGTGCGCGACGGGGACGGCACGCTGCGCGGGCTGTTCGGCGTGGCCATGGACATCGGCAAGCGCAAGCGCGGCGAGCTCCTGCAGGCAGGCCTGCGCGACGTGCTGGAGCAGATGGCGCTCGGCGCGGACCTGCAGCAGGTGCTGCTGCGGCTGACCGAGGTGATCGAGCGCGCGCTCGACTACGGCGCGCGCGCCTCCATCCAGCTCCTCGGCGAGGACGGCCGGCACCTGGTGGCGACCGCCGCGCCCAGCCTGCCCGGCGACTACCCCGCCGCGCTGGGCCAGCTGCCGGTCGCCGAGGGCGCGGGCAGCTGCGGTACCGCGGCGTTCCGCCGCGAGGCGGTGTTCGCCACCGACGTCCGCCACGATCCGCTCTGGCGCGACCACCAGATGCTCGCCCGCCGCTACGGCATCGGCGCGGCCTGGTCGGTCCCGATCGTGTCCGGCCGCGGCGCGGTGCTCGGCACCTTCGCGGTCTACTACCGGAACCCGCGCAAGCCCAGCCACGCCGAGCGCACCATGCTCGAGCTGGCCAGCCGCAGCGCGATGGTCGCGCTCGAGCGCGTCCAGGCCGAAGCCGCCTTGCGCGCGCGCGGCGAGCAGTTCCGGCGCGCGATCCAGGACGCCCCGATCCCGGTCGTCCTGCACGCCGAGGACGGCCAGGTCCTGCAGCTGAGCAGGGTCTGGACCGAACTGACCGGCTACGGCCTGGGCGACACCGCCGCGCTGCGGCGGCTGCTGGCGCGCGCCTACGGCGCCGACGAGGACGGCCTGCCGGCGGCGGTGAAGCGGCTGTTCGGGCCGGATCGCGCCGCGCTGCTGCAGACCGAACTGCCTGTGGAGACCCGCGACGGCCAGCGCCTGACCTGGACGCTGAGCGCGTCGTCCCCGGGCACGCTGCGCGACGGCCGCCGCTTCGTAGTGGCGATGGCGCTGGACATCACCGAGCGCAAGCGCGTGGAGCGGCAGTTGCGCGCGAGCGAGGAACGCGCGTCGCTGGCCACCCGCGTCGCCCAGCTCGGGATCTGGAGCTGGGAACCGGACACCGGCCGCTTCGAAGCGGACGCGCGCTGCCGGGAGATCCTCGGCGTGGGCCCCGATGAGCCGATGGACTTCACCCCGGACATGCCGCACCTGCACCCCGACGACCGCGCCACCGCGCGGCGCGGGCTGGAACTGGCGATGGATCCCAACGGCAGCGGCCATTACGAGGCCGAGCTGCGGGTGCTGCGCGACGACGGCACGGTGCGCTGGATCGCCGGCCGCGCCCAGTGCGTGTTCCGCGGCACCGGCCGGCGGCGGCGGCCGATGCTGCTGCTCGGCTCGCTGATCGACATCACCGACAGCAAGCGCATGCAGGAATCCCTGCTCGACGCCGACCGCCGCAAGGACGAGTTCCTCGCCACCCTCGCCCACGAGCTGCGCAACCCGCTGGCGCCGCTGCGCAACTGCCTGCACGTGCTGAAGATGCACGACGCGGAGGATCCGTCGGCCGCGCGCCTGCACGCCATGATGGACCGCCAGGTCAGCCAGATGGTGCGGATGGTGGACGACCTGCTCGAGGTCTCGCGCATCACCCGCGGCAACATCGAGCTGCGCAAGCGCGCGGTGCCGCTGGCCGAGGTGCTCGCCAGCGCGCTGGAAACCAGCCGCCCGCTGCTCGAGCAGGCCGGCCACCGCATCGAAACCCACATGCCCGCGCCGACGGTGATGCTATACGCCGACCCGATGCGGCTGGAACAGGTGTTCACCAACCTGCTCAACAACGCCGCCAAGTACACGCCGGCCGGCGGACGCATCGTGCTCAAGACCAAGGTCGAGGAGGGCGAAGTGCAGGTGTGCGTGTGCGACAACGGCATCGGCCTGCCGGCGGAGATGCTGGTGCAGGTCTTCGACATGTTCGCCCAGTGCGACCACAGCCGCTCGCAGGCGCAGGGCGGGCTCGGCATCGGCCTCACCCTGGTGCGCAGCCTGGTCGAGCAGCACGGCGGGTCGGTCGAGGCGCGCAGCGAGGGGCTCGGCTTCGGCAGCGAATTCATCGTCCACCTGCCGCTGTACGACCCCGCGCGCGATGCCGCCGCCGAGCGCAACCTCGCGCCGCCGACCGAGGCGCACCACCCGCGCTCGGTGCTGGTCGCCGACGACAACCACGAGAGCGCCGACTCGATGGCGCTGTTCCTGCGCCTGAGCGGCCACGACGTGCGCACCGTGTACGACGGGCGCGCCTGCCTGGAGGCGATCGAGGAGGATCGGCCGGACGTGGTCCTGCTCGACATCGGCATGCCGCTGCTGGACGGCTACGAGACCTGCCGGCGGATCCGCTCGCTGCCGGGCGGTGAGGACATCGCGGTGCTGGCGACCACCGGCTGGGGCCAGGACGCGGACCGGGCGCGCAGCGCGGCCTGCGGGTTCGACGCGCACCTGGTCAAGCCGGTCGACCCCGGCGCGCTGCTGGCGCGCCTGGACCAGCTGCCGGTGCACCCTCCGCACCCCTGACCCACCGGCGGTGCGCCACGCCGCCTAGACTGGCCCCCCGCCCCGGAGCCGATCCGCCATGCTCTCGATCCGTTCGCCACGCCCACTGCTGCCGCTCGCCCTGTCCCTGCTCGCCGCCTGCAGCACGGTCGCCGGCGAGCGCGACGTGGCCACCGGGCAGCCGTTCGACCTCGCCCCCGGCGCGCGGGTGGCGCTGGAGGACGGCGGCAGCCTGCGCTACGTCGGGCTGGTGAACGACTCGCGTTGCCCACCCACCGCGCAATGCGTGTGGGCGGGCGACGCCGAGGTCGCGTTCCAGTGGACGTCCGCCAGCGGGGCCGCCAGCCGCTTCAGCCTGCACACCATGCCGGGCCGGAGGGAACACGCGCTGGATGCGCGGCGTTGGTTGCGCCTGGTCGCGCTGCAGCGCGGGCGGGCGCCCGTGGCCACGCTGCAGGTGGCAGCGGCGCCCTGACCCGGCGGCCTGCGTCACAAGCCGATTTGCCGGCGGTTGTCAACGTTGCGTGAGTGGACTAAGGTCGAAACGCACCACCACGACCGCTTCAAGGGGGGCGATCGCATGCGCAAGACCATTTTCCTGCCGGCCTGCCTCGCCGCGGGCCTGCTCTGCACCACCGGGGCCGCACGGGCGCAGGACGCCACCGCGTGCCCGCAGCTCCCGGCCAACGCCAACCTGAGCTGGAACCACCGCGCCACCGGCGACTCCGACCTGTGCATCGCCCAGCGCGCGGACGGTTCGGAAGCCTTCGGCGTGTACATCTCGCCCAAGCCGAGCTTCGAACCCTCGCGGTCCAACCGCGAGGAGGAAGGCCAGATCGATGGCCAGGCGCTGCGCTGGTACCGCGCCGAACTGGCCGCGCAGCCCGGCGTGGAAGCCCGCGAGACCGTGCTGACGCTGGCTGACGGGCGCTCGGCGCACATCTGGCTGCAGGCGCCCAACGCGGACGCGCTGGCCTCCAGCCTGCAGCTGGTGCAGGGCCTGCACTTCCAGCCCGGGCACGGCGACGCGCAGGTCGCCGGCCAGTAGTGCCGTCGCGGCGCACCCGCCGGTGCGCCGCCTGCGTCAGAAGCGGCCTTCCTGGAAGTCGACGAAGGCCTGCATCACCTGCTCGCGCGTGTTCATGACGAACGGGCCGTAGCGGGCCACCGGCTCGCGCAGCGGCCGCCCGGCCACCAGGATCAGGCGCGCGCCCGCGCTTCCGGCGCGCACCGCGAAGCGCGCGCCGCCGCCGAGCACGCCCAGCGTGTGCGTCTCCAGCGCGCGTGCCGCGTCGCCTTCGCCCACCGTCGCCGCGCCCTCGAACACGTAGGCGAAGGCGTTGTGGCCGTCCGGCAGCAGGAACTCCCACGCCGCACCCGGCGCAAGCGCGATGTCGAGATAGAGCGGCTCGGTGGCGGGCTGCTCGATCGGCCCGCGGGTGCCGTCGACCACGCCGGCGATCACCTTCACCTCCACGCCCGACTGCGGCCGCACGACCGGGATGCGGTCGGGCGCGAACTCCTGGTAGCGCGGCTCGGTCATCTTCTCGCCAGCGGGCAGGTTCACCCACAGCTGGAAACCGCGCATGCGGCCTTCCTGCTGCTCGGGCATCTCCGAGTGGACGAGGCCGCGCCCGGCGGTCATCCACTGCACGCTGCCCGGCACCAGCAGGCCTTCGTTGCCGTGGTTGTCGCGGTGGCGCATGCGGCCGTCGAGCATGTAGGTGACGGTTTCGAATCCCCGGTGCGGGTGGTCGGGGAACCCGGCCAGGTAGTCCTCGGCCTTGTCGGTGCCGAACTCGTCCAGCATCAGGAACGGATCGAGCATGTCCAGCTCGGGCGTGCCGATCACGCGGGTGAGCCTGACGCCGGCGCCGTCGGAGGCGGGCATGCCGCGCAGGCTGCGGATGACGCGGGCGTCTGGCGTGGTGGTGGTCGACATGGGGCACTCCTCGGGCAACAGGACACCACGATGGCAGCGGAAGCATGAAGGGCCAGCGCAACCGGCGGAACCGTCCGTTGCGCCGCTGGGACGCTCCCCTGCCTTCTGCAGGAGCGGCCCATGGCCGCGAGCTCTGGAGTGCGCCCGCGCGGGGATGAGCGGGGAAAGCGCGCCTCCGAAGCCGCTCCTGCAGCACGCCGCCCCGGAAAACGATGCTGCTTCCTCAGGCCTTGCGGCGCAGGCGCCAGCAGCGATGGATGCGCGCATCGCGGGCGAAATCGGGAGGGATCGTCTGCGCGCTGATGTCCTCGCAGGTGGCGAACTCGGCCACGGCCGCGTCGTCCAGGCGGAAGCGGCGGTAGTTGTTGGAGAAATACAGCACGCCGGCGGCGGACAGCCGCGCCACCGCCGCGCGCAGCAGGCGCACGTGCGTGGCCTGGACGTCGAAGTCCCGCGCGCGCTTGGAATTGGAGAAGGTCGGCGGATCGCAGAACACCAGGTCGTATTCGTGGGTGTCGGCCTCCAGCCAGGCGAGCGCGTCGGCCTGCACCAGCCGGTGGCGGGTGCCGCCGAGCTGGTTCTCGCGCAGGTTGTCGGCGCACCACTCGAGGTAGGTGGCCGACAGGTCGACCGTGGTCGTCTGCCGCGCGCCGCCGAGCCCCGCGTGCACGGTCGCCGCGCCGGTGTAGCCGAACAGGTTGAGGAAGCGCGCGTCCTGCGCGTCGTCCGCCAGGCGCAGGCGCATCGGCCGGTGGTCGAGGAACAGGCCGGTGTCGAGGTAGTCGAACAGGTTCACCTTCAGCCGCGCGCGGCCCTCGCGCACCACCAGCAGCTCGCCGCGGCTGTCGAACTGCCCGTACTTCGCGCCGCCCTTGCCGCGCGCGCGGGTCTTGAGCGCGACCTGTTCGCGCGGCACGCCGAACACCTCGCGCGCGGCGGCGAGCAGGTCGCGCAGGCGGCGGCGCTGCAGGTCCTCGGGAATCTCCGCCGGCGCGGCGTACTCCTGCACGTGCAGGAAGGTGCGCGCCGGCGCTTCGTCGGTCGCGTAGACGTCGAGGGCCGCGGCGTATTCGGGCAGGTCGGCGTCGTAGGCGCGGAAGCAGGTGACGCCTTCGCGCTCGCGCCAGGCCTTGAGCCTGCGCAGGTTGCGGCGCAGGCGGTTGGCGACCATCGCCGCGCCGTCGGAGAGCACCACCGGCGCGGCGTCGCGCTCGCGCGTCGCCATCCGCACCGGGTCGGCGACCAGCAGCGTGCATTCGATCGCGCCGTTGAACAGCGGGTAGGTCTTCATCGCGCGCAGGCCGGTCGCCTGCGCCAGCTCGCGGCTGCCGCACAGCAGGCTGGCGCGCCAGTGCGGCACGCTCGCCTTCAATGCATCGCCCAGCGCGCGGTAGAGCGCGGGATCGGCGGCCAGGCGCAGGTCGTAGGGCGGGTTGCAGGCGACCAGGCCCGGCGGCGATCGCGGGACCGATTGCGATGGCGCCTTCGGCGCGTCTCCCGCCTGCACGCGGGGGGTGTCGCGTGCCTGCGCGCCGGCCTTCGCGCGCGCCGTGGCCCAGGGATCGCCGCTCGCGGCAAGCGCCGGGCCGCCGGCATCGACGGCATTCCCCGCTTCGTGGACGAGGCCGGCCAGGCCGGGGTCCGCCGGCAGCGCCACGATGTCCGCGATGCGCCAGTCGATCGCCGGTGCGACGCCCGCGGTCCGCGCGTTGGCGCGCGCGACCTCGATCGCGTGAGGATCGCGGTCGCGCCCGTGGAACACCGGCCGCAATCCGGCGAGCCCGGCATCGGCGAGGGCGCGCGCCTCCTCGCACGCCACCCGCCAGGCGGCTTCGTCGAAACCAGGCCAGCGCGTCGGCGGCATGTCGCCGTGCCGCTGCAGGCCGGGTGCGACGTCGGCCGCCATGAGCGCGCCCTCGATCACCAGCGTGCCGCTGCCGCACATCGGATCCAGCAACGCTCCGCCTTCGCGGTACAGGCGCGGCCACCCGCCGCGCAGCAGCACCGCCGCCGCGAGGGTTTCCTTCAGCGGCGCCTCGCCCTGCTGGCGGCGCCAGCCCCGGCGGTGCAGCGGTCCGCCGCCGAGGTCCACCGACAGCACCGCGCGTGCCTTGCGCACCACCAGGTTGAGGCGCAGGTCCGGCGCCTCCAGGTCGACGTCCGGCCGCGCGCCCGTCTGCGCGCGCAGCGTGTCCACGACCGCGTCCTTGACCCGCTGCGCGGCGTAGCGCGCGTGGGTGATGGCGCCGCCGGAGACGTGCGCGTCGACCGCCAGCGTCTGCCCGGGGCGCAGGTGTTCGCGCCAGGGCAACGCGGCGACGCCCGCGTACAGCGCGTGTTCGTCGGGGCAGTCGAATTCCGCCAGCGGCCACAGCACCCGGCTGGCCAGGCGCGACCACAGCACCGCGCGCTGCGCATCGTGCAGGCTGCCCTCCGCGTTGGCGCCGGCGATCGCCGCGGTGGCCTTGGCGCAGCCGAGCGCCAGCAGCTCGTCGACGAGCAGGTATTCCAGTCCCTTGCCGCAGCTGGCGAAGAACTTCATGCCAGCGAGGCGAGCAGCGTGGCGAACGCATCGGCGCCCGCGTCGACGTGGCCCGACAGGCGGTGGCCGTCGTCGACCAGCAGCAGGCGCGCGCGGCGGGCCTGCGACCACGCGACGACCTCCTGGGCGGGGATCAGCTCGTCGTCCCAGCCGTGCACGATGGAAGTCGGCACGCGCGCGGCGTCCAGCACCGGCGCCGCGCCCATGCGCACCGGCGGCGCCAGCAGGAACAGCCCGGCCACCGGCACCTGCAGCGAGGCCCGCGCGGAAATCCCGGCGCCGAGGCTGGAGCCGGCCAGCACCAGCGGCCCGCGCGCGGCCGCCGCCCGCGCCAGCGCCAGCAGGCGCTGCAACCGGGCCATGACGTCGCCCAGGTCGCTGACGTCGCGGCGCGCGTCGAGGTCCGTGTAGTCGGGACGCTCGTGGGTCCAGCCGAGGCGCTGCGCCACGTCCGCGAGCGCGGTGACCTTGGTCGCGTCCGGGCCGCTTTCGAAGCCGTGCGAGAGGATGCAATGGCCGCGCGCCATCAGGCCCTCCGGCCCACGGCGAAGCGCGCGAGCCGACGCCGGGGCGTGGCGGCGAAAAGGAGCGGTTCCATGCGTGGATGCTAGCAGGTCGCCCACGCGCGCCCGGTGTGCCCGGTGCGCGCGGCACGCGCGCCCGCCATGCCGGCGGCTGCTAGCATCCGCGCATGCACGCCGCCGACCTCGTGGTGCACGACGCGCCCCTGCCCTACGTGCCGCAGCTGGACCGGCGGCCGCTGGGCCAGGTCGACCTCGTGGTCATCCACTGCACCGAACTCCCCGATCTCGCCACCGCGCGCGAGTACGGCGAGCGCGTGCTGTACCCGTTGTCGAACACCGGCAACAGCGGACACTTCTACATCGACCGCGACGGCACCGTGCACCGCTGGGTCGACGTCGACTGCGTCGCCCACCACACCCGCGGCTACAACCCGCGCTCGGTCGGCATCGAGCTGGTGAACACGGGAAGGTTTCCCGACTGGCTGGATTCGCGCCGGCAGGCGATGGACGAGCCGTACACCACGGCGCAAATCGCCAGCCTGGTCGCGCTGCTGCACCGGCTTCGGCGCGAACTGCCGGCCTTGCGCTACATCGCCGGCCACGAAGACCTCGACACCGACGAGGTCGCGGCCAGCGACGACCACCACGCCCGGGTGCGCCGCAAGCGCGATCCGGGGCCGCTGTTCCCGTGGGCGGACGTACTGGCCGCCATCGACCTGCAACGGCTGCCGCCAGGCGGGTAGGAGCGGCTCATCGCCGCGCGCCCCTGCTTTTCCAGCAGGCGAAACGTCGCGGCTGCATGCCGCTCCTTCGCGGGCGACGGCGGGCGCGGCGGCCGCGGGCTAAACTGCGCTGCCACACATCGCCCGTCCGCCCATGCCCTCGCCCGTCTCCGAGCTCATCGACCTGCTCTCGCTCGAACGCCTCGAGGACAACCTGTTCCGCGGCCAGAGCCGCGACATCGGCACCAAGTACGTGTTCGGCGGGCAGGTGCTGGGGCAGGCGCTGTCGGCGGCGCAGGCGACGATGGAGAAGCCGCGCGACGCGCATTCGCTGCACGCCTACTTCCTGCG
>JBQCFN010000188.1:0-17490 GCA_051959035.1 Lysobacteraceae bacterium
CTCGGCCCGCGGGCGGCGCGCGCCTCAGGCATCGGTCCCCCAGTCCTCGTGCAGCGGATCGCCCGCCTGCGACGGCGGGAACTGCAGGTGGAAGCCGCGCGCGGCGAGGTTGCCGCGCACCGTCGCCGCGTCCTCGCGCGCGAGCCTGCGCCCGGGCGTGAGCTCGACGTCGAGCACGTGGTGCAGCGGGCCGAGCGACGCGCGCAGCGGCTCCGGCACGCTGGCGAAGTCGTCGCGCCGGGCGAGGTAGACGTAGGTATCGGCCCGTTTCAGGCTCTTGTACACGTGGGCGAGCATCGACGTCCCCGGCAGACGCGGGGATTGTGTCGGAAACCCGGCCGCGACGGAACAGCGGCGGGCATTCAGCTTCGCGGGTTTTTGCGCGCGCCTCAGTGGTAGCCGGCGTCCGCCGCGACCTTGCCGGCGAAGACGCGGTAGGACCACCACGTGTAGCCGAGGATCGCCGGCAGCAGGATCACGATGCCCACGCCGAGGAACAGCTGCGAGGACGGCGAGGAGGCCGCCTCCCAGATGCTCAGGTGCGGCGGCACGATGTTCGGCCAGATGCCGAGCACGAGGCCGGCGAAGCCGAGCACGAAGAAGCTGAGGGTGAGCAGGAACGGCGCCGCGTCGCGGCCCTCGCGCAGCGCCGCGCGCCACAGCAGGAAGGCGTTGGCCAGCGCCAGCAGCGGCACCGGCGACAGCCACCAGAAATGCCCGCTCTCGAACCAGCGCGCCATGATCCGCGAGTCGAGGAACGGCAGCCACGCGCTGACCAGGCCCATGAACGCGACCACCACCAGCACCAGCGGCCGGGCCAGCATGCGCGCCATCGCCTGCAGCGGACCCTCGGTCTTGAGGATCAGCCAGGCGCTGCCGAGCAGCGCGTAGCCGAACACCAGCGCCACGCCGGTGAGCATCGCGAACGGGCTGAACCAGCCGAACGCGCCGCCGAGGTAGCGGCCATGCGCGAGCGGCAGGCCTTCCACCAGCGCGCCGAGGATCACGCCTTGCGCGAACGCCACCACGATCGAGCCGAGCGAGAACGCAGCGCCCCAGAAGCGCTTGCCGCGCGTGGCCTTGAAGCGGAACTCGAACGCCACCCCGCGGAAGATCAGCGCGATCAGCATCAGCAGCACCGGCAGGTACAGGCTCGACAGCACCACCGCGTAGGCCTTGGGGAACGCGGCCAGCAGGCCGGCGCCGCCCAGCACCAGCCAGGTCTCGTTGCCGTCCCAGATCGGCGCGGCGGTGTTCATCATCTGGTCGAGCTGGCGCTCGTCCGCGGCGAACGGGGCGAGGATGCCCAGGCCGAGCACGAAGCCGTCGAGCAGCACGTACATCAGCACGCCGAAGCCGATCACGCCGAACCACAGCACCGGCAACACCGTCGCCACGTTCATGGCCGCGCCTCCATGTCGACCGTCTCGTCGGGCAGCGACAGCGGCCGCGCCGGCGTCTTTTCGCCGCCGCGGGTGTCCTTCGGCGGCTGCGGCACGGGCCCGATCCGGAACAGCTTCAGCAGGTACCACAGGCCGGCGCCGAAGATCACCGCGTAGGCGCAGGCGTACACCACCAGCGAGCTCCACACCGCGGCCGCCACCAGCGTGGGCGTGACCGCGTCGGCGGTGCGCAGCAGGCCGTAGATCACGTACGGCTGGCGGCCCATCTCGTTGACGTACCAGCCCGCGAGGAGCGCGATGAAGCCGGAGGGAATCATCCAGTTCCAGCCGCGCAGCAGCCACGGCGACGACGCCAGGGTGCCGCGCCGCCACGCCCACGCCGAGCCCCAGGCCAGCACCAGCATGAGCACGCCGAGCCCGACCATCACCCGGAAGCTGTAGAACACCGGCGCGACCGGTGGGCGCTCCCCGCGCGGCACCGCGGTGAGCGGCGTGATCGAACCGGACCACGAATGGGTCAGGATCAGGCTGCCGAGCTTCGGCACCGCGAGCTCGTAGTCGTTGCGCTCGGCCTGCGCGTTCGGCACGCCGAACAGCACCAGCGGCACCCCGGTCGCGCCCGGCTCGTCGCGCCAGTGCGCCTCGATCGCGGCGAGCTTGACCGGCTGGTGCTCGCGCACGTTCAGCCCGTGCAGGTCGCCGGCGACGATCTGCGCCGGCACCGCGATCGCCGCGAACAGCACCGCCAGCTTCAGCATCCGCGTCGCCGCCGCCACGTGCACGCCGCGCCGCAGGTACCACGCCGCGCTTCCGCCGATCACGAAGCAGGTGGTGATGAACGCCGCCAGCACCATGTGCGCCAGCCGGTACGGGAACGACGGATTGAAGATGATCGCCCACCAGTCGGCGGGCTCGAACACCCCCTGCGGCGTCAGCGCGTAGCCCTGCGGGGTCTGCATCCAGCTGTTGGCGGAAATGATCCAGAACGTCGACAGCAGCGTGCCCAGCGCGACCATGCAGGTGGCGAGGAAGTGCAGGCGGTCGGAGACCTTGCGCCAGCCGAACAGCATCACCCCGAGGAAGGTCGCCTCGAGGAAGAACGCGGTCAGCACCTCGTAGCTCAGCAGCGGCCCGAGGATGTCGCCGGCGCGCTCGCTCAGCGTCGCCCAGTTGGTGCCGAACTGGAAGCTCATCACGATGCCGCTGACCACGCCCATGCCGAACGACACCGCGAAGATCTTCAGCCAGAAGAAATACAGGTCGCGCAGCAGGTCCTCGCGCGTGCGCAGCCAGCGCCATTCGAGGAAGGCCAGCCAGCTGGCCAGGCCGATCGTGAACGCGGGAAAGAGGATGTGGAAGGAGATGACGAACCCGAACTGGATCCGCGAGAGCAGCAACGCATCCAACGCAGCGCCTCCAACGGCACGCGGGGAGTGCCGCCGGCGCGTATTGTGCGCCCACCGCGGCCGGCGCGGGTGAAACGCGCGCATTTGACGCGTGGTTGACCCGCGCCGGCGCAGGCTCGGCGCGAGACCGAGGAGGTGCGCCATGGCCGCGTCCATCGAAGGCGGCACGACCTCGCTGTGGATGGCGACCGCCACGCCGCCCGCGTTCGCCCCGCTGCGCGAGGACGCGCGCGCCGACGTCTGCGTGGTCGGCGCGGGCATCGCCGGCCTGACCACCGCCTACCGGCTGGCGCTCCAAGGGCGCGACGTGGTCGTGCTGGAGGAGCGCGACCTGTGCGGCGGCCAGACCGCGCGCACCACCGGCCACCTGTGCAGCGCGCTGGACGACCGCTATTTCGAGCTCGAGGAGCGCTTCGGCGCGGACGGCGCGCGGCTGGCCGCGCAGAGCCACGCCACCGCGGTCGATGCCATCCAGGACATCGCGCGCAGCGAACGCATCGAGTGCGCGTTCGAGCGCGTGGACGGCTACCTGGTGCGCGGCGTCGGCGACCGCCGCGAGGACGTGCTCGAACGCGAGCTGGCGGCGGCCCGGCGCGCCGGGCTCGGCGTCGAGCGGGTGGCGGAAGCCCCGGATGCGTTCGCCCGTTTCGGCCCGGCGCTGCGCTTCCCCGACCAGGCCCGCTTCCATGCGCTGCGCTACCTCGGCGGCCTCGCCGCCGCGGTGGTGCGCCATGGCGGGCGCATCCATTGCGGCACGCGGGTGGAGGACGTGCAGGGCGGCCGTGGTGCCGGCGTCGCCACCGCCGCCGGGCCGGCGGTGCGCGCCGACGCGGTGGTGGTCGCCACCCACGTGCCGTTCATTGACCGCCTCGCCGTGCACACCAAGCAGGCGGCCTACCGCACCTACGTGCTGGCGCTGCGCATCGCCCGCGACGCGGTGCCCGACGCGCTGCTGTGGGACACGCTCGATCCCTACCACTACGTGCGCATCGCCGACGCCGGCGACGGCCCCTGGCTGCTGGTCGGCGGCGAGGACCGCAAGAGCGGCCAGGACGACGCGCCGCGCGTGCACTTCCGCGAACTGGAGGCGTGGACCCGCGAGCACTTCCCGATGGCGGGCCCGGTCGGCTACTGCTGGTCCGGCCACATCATCGAACCGGTCGACGGCCTGGCCTTCATCGGCCGCAACCCGGGCCTGGCCGACAACGTGTTCATCGCCACCGGCGACTCCGGCAACGGCCTCACCCACGGCACCATCGCCGGCCTGCTGCTCGCCGACCTGGTCGCCGGCCGCGGTTCGCCGTGGGAGGCGCTGTATGCGCCGAACCGCAAGCCGACCCACGCGCTCGCCGAATACGTGCAAGAGAACGCCAACTTCGTGCCCTATTACGGCGAGCTGCTCGGCCCCGGCGCGCACGAGGATTTCGACGCGCTGGTGCCCGGCGAGGCGGCGGTGATCCGCCACCACCTCGGCAAGGTCGCGGCCTGGCGCGACACCGGCGGCCTGCTGCACCTGCATTCGGCGACCTGCCCGCACCTGGGCTGCGTGGTGCACTGGAACCCGGTCGAGCACAGCTGGGACTGTCCCTGCCACGGCTCGCGCTTCGACGCGCATGACGGCAGCGTGCTCAACGGTCCCGCCGACCGCGGGCTCACCCCGCTCAACCCCGCGTTGCACCCGCTGCACCCGCGCGGCAGCGAGCCGCGCCCGCCGCTGTCGCCGTAGCACGTGACCTTCGGCCGCCCCGGCGCCGACGGCCGGCTGCTACCCTGCGCGCGTTTGCCTGCCGGGGATCCGTTCGATGCGCCGCCTGCTGCCCGTTGCCTGCCTGCTGCTGCCCTTCTGCGTCGCCGCCCAGCCGGCGCCATCGCCGGCCCCGCCGCTCACGCTCGCGCAGGTGATGGCCGATCCGGACTGGATCGGCAACGGCGTCGAGGACGCCTGGTGGGCGTGGGACGGGCGCAGCGTCGAATTCGAGGCCAAGCGCGAGGGCGCCAGCATCCGCGACACCTGGCGGGTGCCGACCGACGGCGGCCAGGCGCGACGGATCGACGGCGTCCATCGCGCCGACCTGGACGCATCGGGAGCGGTCTACAACCGCGCACGCGACTTGATGGCGTTCGTGCGCAACGGCGACATCTTCGTCCGGTCCCTCGCCAACGGCGCGCTGTACCAGGTCACCCGCAGCAACGACGACGATGCCCAGCCGCAGTGGGACGACCACGTCGGCCTGACCTGGCGCGTCGGCAACGACTGGTATCGCTGGAACGTCCGCGATGGCGTCAGCCAGGCCGCCGTGCTCAAGGCCGAACGGGATCCGGCCACGCCGCCGGAGGACGATGGCCTGCGCGCGCGCCAGCTGCGCCTGATCGACACCCTGCGCGACGACCATGCGCGCCGCGACGCCGCGCGCGCACAGGAAGACGCCTGGCGGCGCGCCGACCCCAGCCGCGCGCCGGCGCCGGTCTACCTCGGCGCGGACGTGGCCATCGCCGACAGCGCGCTGTCGCCGGGCGGGCGCTGGCTGCTGGTGGTGACCACTGCCAAGGGCGGCGACGCCGGCCAGGCCGCCAAGCTGCCGCACTACGTCACCGAATCCGGCTACCAGGAGCCCGAGGAAGGCCGTACGCTGGTCGGCCGCAACCCGCCGTTGCCGCACACCCTGTGGCTGGTGGACATGCGCGACGGCAAGCCGCGCGAGCTGAAGTTCGACGCGCTGCCCGGCATCCACGACGACCCGCTCGCCGCGCTGCGCAGGGCGGCCAAGCAGGCGCCGCTCAAGGGCGACCGCGCGGTGCGCGTCGAGACCGATGGCGACGGCGAGGGCCCGGCGATCCACTGGAGCGACGATGGCGCCAACGTCGCCGTGCTGGTGCGCGCGGTCGACAACAAGGACCGCTGGATCGCCACCGTCGACCTCGCCCACGCCACGCTGCAGTCGCGCCACCGCCTGCACGACCCGGGGTGGATCAACTGGGACTTCAACGACTTTGGCTGGCTGCCCGACGGCCGCACGCTGTGGTACCTGTCGGAGGAATCCGGCTGGTCGCACCTGTACACCCTGGCCACGGCCGGCGGCCGCGCGCGCCAGCTGACCTCGGGCCACTGGGAAGTGTCGGCGCCGCGGCTGTCCGCCGACGGCAGCCGCTTCGAGTTCGTGTGCAACCGCAAGTGGCCGGGCGACTACGAGGTGTGCGACGTGCCGGTGGCGGGCGGCGACGTGCGCGAACTGACCGCGCTCGACGGCGTCGAGGGCTTCGTGCCCTCGCCGGACGGCCGCCAGCTGCTGGTGCGCTACTCCGGCAGCTACCTGCCGGCGCAACTGGCGGTGGTCGGCCGCGACGGCGGCGCCGCGCGCGTGCTCACCGACACGCGCACGCCGGCCTACAAGGCGGTCGACTGGATCGCGCCGCAGATCGTGCAGGTGCCGGGCCGGCATGGCCAGGGCACGGTGTGGGGCAAGTTCTACGGGCCGAAGGCGCTGGAGCCCGGCCGCAAGTACCCGGTGGTGCTGTTCGTGCACGGCGCCGGCTACCTGCAGAACGTGCACGCGCGCTACCCCACCTACTTCCGCGAGCAGATGTTCCACAACCTGCTGGTGCAGCACGGCTACCTGGTGCTCGACCTCGACTACCGCGCGAGCTCGGGCTACGGCCGCGACTGGCGCACCGCGATCTACCGCAACATGGGCCATCCCGAGCTCGAGGACTACCTCGACGGCCTGGAGTGGCTGGTCGCCGACAAGCAGGGCGACCGCGCCCACGCCGGCATCTACGGCGGCAGCTACGGCGGCTTCATGACCTTCATGGCGCTGTTCCGCGCGCCGGGCGTATTCCAGGCCGGCGCGGCGCTGCGGCCGGTGTCGGACTGGACCCAGTACAACCACGAGTACACGTCCAACATCCTCAACACGCCCGAGCTGGACCCGGAGGCGTACCGCGTGTCCTCGCCGATCGAGTACGCCGCGGGGCTGCAGGACCACCTGCTGATCGCGCACGGCATGATCGACGACAACGTGTTCTTCAAGGACTCGGTCGACATGACCCAGAAGCTGATCGAGCTGCGCAAGGACAAGTGGTCGATCGCGCCCTACCCGCTCGAGCGCCATGGTTTCGTGCATCCGGACGCGTGGTACGACGAGTACCGGCGGATCTACGAGCTGTTCGAGGCCACCCTGAAGTGACGCCGGGGCGGTCGCCGCGCGGATGAGGCTGCGCCGGCCCACGGTGGGCGCGGGCGCCGCGGTGCTGGCCACCGCGCTGTTCCTGCTGGCCGCGGCCAACCTGCGCTTCTGGCAGGTCGCGCTCGCCGCGCTGCCGGCCGGCGCGCTGGCGCAGGCGCGCTTCGTGCTCGCCTTCGGCGCGGTGCTGCTGGCGCTGATCCTCGTCGTGCTGCTGCCGCTCGCCTTCGGCCGCCTGCTCAAGCCGTGGCTGGCGCTGGTGCTGCTGCTGGCGGCGACGGCCGCGTTCTTCATGCACGACTACGGCGCGGTGGTGGACCGCTTCGCCCTGCAGAGCGTGTTCGAGACCGACGCGCGCGAGGCCGGCGAATGGCTGTCGGCGCGCGCGTTCGGCACGCTGCTGCTGCTCGGCGTGCTGCCGGCGGCGCTGCTGGCCTGGGTGCGGATCGAAGCGCGGCCGTGGCGGCGCGAACTGCTGGCCTGGCTGCGGCTGCTCGGGCTGGCCGCGCTGCTGCTCGCGGCCGGCGTGCTGCTGGGCGGGCGCGAGGTCGCCTCGACCGTGCGCAACCACAAGCAGCTGCGCTACCTGATGAACCCGGTGTCGCTGGTGTCCGCCTCGCTGTCGTGGTGGCACGCGCGCGGCGACGGCGTGCCGGAAGTGGTCGAACCGCTCGGCCGCGATGCCCACCGCGCCGGCGCGATGGCGGCCGGCACGCGGCCGCTGGTGCTGGTGCTGGTGCTCGGCGAATCGGCGCGCGCGCAGAGCTTCCAGCTCGACGGCTATGCGCGGCCGACCAACCCGGAGCTGTCGCGCCGCGCGGTCGCCAACTTCCCGGACGTGCGCTCGTGCGGCACCAACACCGCGGTGTCGGTGCCCTGCATGTTCTCCGGCCTCGGCCGCAGCGGTTATTCGCAGGATGCCGCCGCGGCGCGCGAGAACCTGCTCGACGTGCTCGCCCATGCCGGCTTCCGGGTCGACTGGTACGACAACAACACCGGCAGCAAGGGCGTGGCCGCGCGGATGCACGAGGAGTCGCTGGCCGAGCTGCAGGATCCGCGTTACTGCACCTACGGCTGCCGGGACGGCCTGCTGGTGGAGCGCCTGCGGCGCGAACTCGCCGCCACCCGCGCCGACCGCGTGATCGTCCTGCACACCAAGGGCAGCCACGGACCGGCCTACTTCCTGCGTTACCCGCCGGCGTTCGAGCGCTTCACCCCGGCCTGCCGCAGCAACGAGCTCAGCCGCTGCACGCCGGAGGAGATCCGCAACGCCTACGACAACAGCATCCTGTACACCGACCACGTGGTCGCCTCCGCGATCGACGCGCTCGCCGCGCAGCCCGGCTTCGATGCGGCGCTGCTCTACGTCTCCGACCACGGCGAATCCACCGGCGAGCACGGCCTGTACCTGCACGGCGCGCCCTACCTGGTGGCGCCGGATGCGCAGACCCGGGTGCCGATGCTGCTGTGGCTGTCGGACGGCTTCCGCGCGCGGCGCGGGGTGGACCTGGCCTGCGTCGACCGCCAGCGCCACCTGCCGGCCTCGCACGACAACCTGTTCGACCTCGTGCTCGGCTTGCTCGACGTGCGCGGCTCGGCCTACCGTGCGCGCCTCGACCCCCTCGCCGCGTGCAGCCCGCCATGACCCATCCCGTCGACGACGCCGACTTCGACCGCGTGCGCGCCTGGCTCGCCGGCCTGCAGGACCGCATCTGCGCGGCGATCGAGCAGGCCGACGGCGGTGGCCGCTTCGCCGAGGACGCGTGGACCCGCGGCGACGGCGCGGCCGGCGGCATCCACGGCGGCGGGCGCACCCGCGTGCTGCGCGAAGGCGCGGTGTTCGAACAGGCCGGGATCGGCTTCTCCGACGTCGCGGGGACCCGCCTGCCGCCCTCGGCGACCGCGTCGCGGCCGGAGCTGGCCGGCGCGTCGTGGCGCGCGGTCGGCGTGTCGCTGGTGTTCCACCCGCGCAATCCCTACCTGCCGACCACCCACGCCAACGTGCGCCACTTCCGCGCGATCCGCGACGGCGAGACGGTGGCGTGGTGGTTCGGCGGCGGCTTCGACCTGACCCCGTTCTATCCCTTCGACGAGGACGTGCTGCACTGGCACCGCACCGCCCGCGCGTTGTGCGGTCCGTTCGGCGGCGAGGCGCGCTACCAGGCGCACAAGCGCTGGTGCGACGAGTATTTCTTCCTGAAGCACCGCGACGAGACCCGCGGCGTGGGCGGGCTGTTCTTCGACGACCTGCACACCGGGTTCGACGCCGACTTCGGCTACCTGCGCGCGGTCGGCGACGGCTTCCTCGACGCGTACCTGCCGATCGTCGAACGCCGCAGGGACACGCCGTACGGCGAGCGCGAGCGCGCGTTCCAGCTGGTCCGGCGCGGACGCTACGTCGAGTTCAACCTGGTGTACGACCGCGGCACGCTGTTCGGCCTGCAGTCGGGCGGGCGCAGCGAGTCGATCCTGATGAGCCTGCCGCCGCTGGTGCGCTGGGAATACGGCTACGCGCCCCGGCCCGGCAGCGAGGAAGCGCGCCTGGCCGATTACCTGCGCCCGCGCGACTGGCTGGGCGCGCCGCGCTAGTCGGCCTGCGGGCTGCCGGGCCGGCGCCGGCGCCGGTGCAGCGAGCGCCGCGGCAGCCGGCGCAGGTATTTCGCCGCGCGCTCCGCGCCGCCTTCGCCCTTGGGCACCACGCTGATGTTGCCGTTGGTCTCCAGCAGGGCCAGCGCCACGTCGTCGAGGTCGGCGATGTTGTTCATGCGCAGCGCCTCGTGGAAGTCGTCCAGGCTCACCAGTTCGTGGCGCAGCACGTCCTCGAACACCACGCCGTCGCGCGCCAGCACCATCGGCACGCCCTCGATCCAGTGCTCGGCGCGGCGCGAGCGCGCCGTCAGCCAGGCGACGCCGTAGTTCAGCACGATCAGGCAGGCGGCGAGGACCAGCGCGCCGGTGATCGAGTTGTCGCCGCCGTTGAGGCCGTTCTGCACCGCATTGCCGATCAGGATCAGCAGCACCAGGTCGAACGGGGTGAACTGCCCGACCGCGCGCTTGCCGGACACCCGCACCAGCAGCATCACCATCGCGTAGATGGCCACCGCGCGCAGCACGAAGTGCCACCACGGCGCCGACAGCCCGAACAGGTCCCCCATGGCAGCTCCCCGGCAGCGGATGGCGCATCAGGCCACGGACGGTGGCCCTTGTGAAGCGGCGCGCGGCAGGGCTGGGGGAACGCCCGCGTTGGGCGCATGGCGGGCTAGGCAACCAAGCGCGTGGCGCATCCGTTCCCAGGGGCCGGCGGGTGGGCAAGCCCCTTGGCCAGGGGCGCGCGGCGACTGGGGATTGGAAGTACCAGCGGGGGCCCGAAGTTTGGCCCGCGGCCAGCGGGTCGAACCTTGGTTTTTGTTGCGGCCAAAAAAGCGGCCCAATAAAAAGCCCCGCAAACCAGGGGGAGGGTTTGCGGGGCCGGGGAACGAGGACTTGGGGAGGAGTCGTTCGTTCCGGGATCACTCCAGGGGAGGGAGAGATCGTGCGACAGACCTTGCATCTGTCGCGGCCTATATGACCATCCGGACCATGGACGGTTCGTGAAGAATTCCGTTAAAAATCCATCGGGTTCAGGATGGATTCACCGCTCCGGCGCGGCGGCGCGCATTCAGTGCGCTTCATCCCAGTTCGCGCCCACCCCGGTGTCCACCACCAGGGGGACCCGCAGCGCGGCCGCCGCCGCCATCCGCCCGCGCACCTCGGCGAGCAGCGTGTCGACGAAGCCGGCCTCGGCCTCGAACACCAGTTCGTCGTGCACCTGCAGCACCATCAGCGCGCGCCCGTCCTGCCCCTGCAGCCAGCCGTCGATGTCGATCATCGCGCGCTTGATGATGTCGGCGGCGGTGCCCTGCATCGGCGCGTTGATCGCCGCGCGCTCGGCGCCGGCGCGCAGGCCGGCGTTGCGCGAGGCGATGTTCTCCAGGTACAGCCGGCGCCCGAACACCGTCTCCACGTAGCCCTGCTCGCGCGCCTGCTGGCGGGTGCGCTCCATGAAGTCGCGCACGCCCGGATAACGGCGGAAGTACCGCGCGATGTAGTCCTGCGCCTCGCCGCGCGAAATGCCGAGCTGTCGGGCGAGGCCGAACGCGCTCATGCCGTACATCAGTCCGAAGTTGATCGCCTTGGCCGCGCGCCGCTCGTTCGGCTCGATCGCCTCCAGCGGCTTGCCCATCACCTCGGCGGCGGTGGCGCGGTGGATGTCGGCGCCCGAGGAGAACGCGCGCAGCAGCGCCGGATCCTCCGACAGGTGGGCCATGATCCGCAGTTCGATCTGCGAGTAGTCGGCGGCGACGATGCGCCGCCCCTCCGGCGCGACGAAGGCCTTGCGGATGCGGCGGCCGTCCTCGGTGCGGATCGGGATGTTCTGCAGGTTCGGATCGTTGGACGACAGCCGCCCGGTCGCGGCGCCGGCCTGGTGGTAGCTGGTGTGCACGCGGCCGCTGCGCGGATTGACCATCTCCGGCAGCTTGTCGGTGTAGGTGCCGCGCAGCTTGGCGAGGCTGCGGTAGTCGAGGATCACCCGCGGCAGCTCGTGCAGCTCGGCGATGGCCTCCAGCGCCTCCTCGTTCGCGCTCGGCTGCCCGGTCGGCGTCTTCACCAGCGCCGGCAGCTTGAGCTCCTCGAACAGCAGCGCGCACACCTGCTTGGGCGAGTCGAGGTTGAACGCGCGGCCGGCGAGCGCGGTCGCCTTCTGCTGCGCCTCCAGCATGCGCTTGCCGAGGTCGGCCGACTGCCGGCGCAGCTCGGCGACGTCGACCAGCACGCCGTTGGCCTCGACCCGCTCGAGCACCCGCACCAGCGGCATCTCGATCTCGCGGTAGACCCGCTCCAGCCCGGGCTCGGCCGCCACCCGCGGGCGCAGCACGCCGTGCAGGCGCAGGGTGACGTCGGCGTCCTCGGCGGCGTAGCGGGTGGCGTCCTCCAGCGAGACCTGCGAGAACGGGATCTGCCTGGCGCCCTTGCCGGCCACGTCCTCGTAGCGGACCGTGTCGTAGCCGAGGTAGCGTTTGGCCAGCGAATCCATGTCGTGGCGGCTGGCGCCGGCGTTGTACACGAAGCTCTGCAGCATCGTGTCCTCGGCATAGCCAGCCACCTCGACGCCATGGCAGCGCAGCACGTGCAGGTCGTACTTGCCGTGGTGGCCGATCTTGCGCTTGCCGGGATCGGCGAACAGCGGGCGCAGCGCGTCGAGCACCTCCTCCCGCGGCAATTGCGCCGGCGCGCCCGGGCCGTCGTGGCCGAACGGGATGTAGGCCGCGCGGCCGGGATCGACCGCGACGCTGATCCCGACCAGGTTGGCGCACAGCGCGTCGAGCGCATCGGTCTCGGTGTCGAAGGCGAAGGCCCCGGCCGCCTGCAGGCGCGCGATCCAGGCGTCGAGCTGCTCGCGGGTGAGCACGGTGTCGTACTCGCCGCTGGCGGCGAGCGCGGGATCGAGCCCCTCCTCCGCCTTCGCGCCGGCGCGCGCCCAGCCGGCTTCGGTGCCGCGCAGGCTGGCCTTGCGGTCGGTCGCCGCCGGCGCCGGCTTGCCGGCGGCCGCATCCAGCTCGCGCAGCGCCTGGTTGAAGCCGTAGCGGGTGTAGAGCACGCGCAGCGCGTCGGCGTCGCGCGGGCGCAGCCTGAGCTCGTGCGCGGCCGACGGCAGCGCGACGTCGGTCTTGATCGTGACCAGGGTGCGGTTGAGCGGCAGCCGCTCCAGCGCCGCGCGCAGGTTCTCGCCGATCTTGCCGCCGATCTTCGCCGCGTTGGCGACCACGCCGTCGAGCGAGCCGTATTCGCCCAGCCACTTGGCGGCGGTCTTGGGGCCGCACTTCTCCACGCCGATGACGTTGTCGATCGCGTCGCCCATCAGCGCCAGCATGTCGACGATCTGGCTGGCGCGGACGCCGAACTTGGCGAGCACCGCCTCGTCGGAATCCATCACGCTGCCGCTCATGGTGTTGACCAGGCGGATGCTGCCGCCGCCGTCGAAGCGGCCGACCAGCTGGGCGAAGTCCTTGTCGCCGGTGGAGATCACCACCTCGCTGCCGGCGCGCGCCGCTTCCAGCGCGAGGGTGCCGATCACGTCGTCGGCCTCGACGCCCTCGATGCGCAGGATCGGGAAGCCGAGCGCCTGCACGATGTCGCACATCGGCTGCATCTGCGCGCGCAGCTCGTCCGGCATCGGCGCGCGGTTGGCCTTGTAGTCGGGGTAGAGGTCGTCGCGGAAGGTCCTGCCGGGCGCATCGACCACGAACGCCGCGCAGTCGGGCTGCTCGTTGAGGTGCGCGCGCAGCATGTTGACCACGCCGAACAGCGCACCGGTCGGCTCGCCGGCGCTGTTGGTCAGCGGCGGCAGGGCATGGAAGGCGCGATAGAGGTACGACGACCCGTCGATCAGGACCAGTTTCGGCATCCGCGGATTCTACGCCGCCGCTCCTGCACGCCGCCCGACCACGCGGCGTGCGCATAATGGCCGCAGCCGCCAAGGGAGTCCCGCCATGCGCCAGGCCGTCCTGCTCGCCGCCACCCTCGCGCTCGCCGGTTGCGCCAGCCTGGGCGGGGAACCGCCGGTCCCGGCCGGCGCGGTCGCCGCCACCCACACCGAGGCCAACGGCGACGTGGTCACCGAGTACCGCGTGGGCACCCGCCTGCGCATGGTCAAGGTGCAGCCGTTCCGCGGCCCGGTGTACTACCTGTACGACCGCAACGGCGACGGCATCGTCGACCCGGCCGGCGACAACCCGCCGAAGACCTACTTCAAGCTGTTCGGCTGGTGAACCGGCGCGCCGGCCCCGACCGGGAACCGCCCGGTCCACCGGCCTGGCCGGAGCATCGCTCCGGTGGGTCCCGCGTCAGCCGCGCGGGCCGCCCATCACTGGCAGCACCACGCCGTTGACGTAGCTCGCGCAGGCCGGCGCGGCCAGGAACACGTAGGCGGGCGAGATCTCCTCCGGCTGCGCCGGGCGGCCCATGTCGCTGTCCTTGCCGAAGTCGGCGACCTTCTTCGCCGGCTGGTCGGACGGATTCAGCGGCGTCCACACCGGCCCCGGCGCCACCGCGTTCACCCGGATGCCGCGCTGGAGCAGGTTGGCGGCCAGCGACTTGGTGAAGGCGTGGATCGCGCCCTTGGTCGCGGAGTAGTCGAGCAGGCTCTTGCTGCCGAACAGCGCGGTCTCCGAGCCGGTGTTGATGATGCTGCCGCCCTCGGTCATGTGCGGCAGCGCCGCGCGCGCCATGTGGAAGTAGCCGCCGATGTTGGTCTGCAGGGTTTCCTGCAGGTGGTCCTCGGTGATGTCCTCGAGGGTCTTGCTGTGCTGCTGGAACGCGGCGTTGTTGACCAGCACGTCGAGCCGGCCGAAGGCGTCGACGACCTGCTGCACCGCCTGCTCGCAGAAGCGCGGGTCCTTGACGTCGCCGGCGATGGCGATGCAGCGCTGGCCCTCGCGCTCGACGTAGGCGCGGGTCACCTCGGCGTCCCGCTCCTCGCTGAGGTAGACGATGGCGACGTCGGCGCCCTCGCGCGCGAACAGCACCGCGACCGCGCGGCCGATGCCGGAATCGCCGCCGGTCACCAGCGCGACCATGCCCTGCAGCTTGCCGCTGCCTTCGTAGTCGGGGGCGAGGAAACGCGGCTCGGGATCGAGCTTGTGCTCGTGGCCGGGCTTGGCCTGGTGCTGCGCGGGCAACGGGTTCTCCGGCTGCCGGCGCGGGCCGGCCTGGACCGGCTGCTTCTTTGCCTTGCCGGCGGCCTGGTTGCGCCCGCGCCCGTCCTCCTGGTTGCGCGCCTGCGCCTCGCGCTGGATCTCGCGCTGCCGCGTCGCGCTGCCGCGCGCCCCGCCCGAGGCCGCCTTCGTGGTCTTCCTCGCCGCCTTCTTCGCGGTCTTCTTCGCGGTCTTCTTCGCCGCCTTCCTCGTCGCCATGCTCGCCTCCTCGCGGACGTTCCAGCGGATCGTCGGGGCGATGCCGTTCAGGCGGCGTGACCAGCAGGAAGCGATCGGGCTACAGCGCCTGCAGGTTGGCGTAGGCGAGCACCAGCCACTTGCTGCCGGCGTCGTCGAAGGCGACCTGCACGCGCGCGTGCGCGCCGCTGCCTTCGTAGTCGGTGACCACGCCGCGGCCGAAGCTCGGGTGGCGCACGTTCTGGCCGAGCCGGATCGCCGGCGCCTCGATCGCGGCATGGCCGAAGTCGCGCCGTGGCGCCGCCGCGAACGCCGGCCGCGATACCTGCACGCGCGGCCGCACCTCGTTGAGCAGCGGCGCCGGGATCTCGCGCAGGAAGCGCGACGGCACGCCGTACATGTCGCTGCCGTGGATGCGCCGCGCCTCGGCGTAGCTGAGCACCAGCTTCTGCCGCGCGCGGGTGATGCCGACGTAGGCGAGCCGCCGCTCCTCCTCCAGCCGGCCGAGCTCCTCGCTCGACTTCATGCTCGGGAACAGGCCTTCCTCCAGCCCGGACAGGAACACCAGCGGGAACTCCAGCCCCTTGGCCGAATGCAGCGTCATCAGCTGCACGCCGTCCTCGCCCGCCTGCGCCTGTCCTTCGCCCGCTTCCAGCGAGGCGTAGGACAGGAACGCGACCAGCTCGGTGAGCGCGGCCGCCTCCTCGTCCTCGTCGCGCTGGACGAAGCGCGAGGCGACCGAGACCAGTTCGTCGAGGTTCTCGGTGCGCGAGTCGAGCTGGCCGCGCGATTCGTTGGCGTAATGGGTGCGCAGGCCCGAGCGCGCCAGCACGTGGTCGACCTTCTCCTGCAGCGGCATCGCCGCGGTTTCGTCGGCGAGCGCGTCGATGAGCGCGTGGAAGGCCATCAGCGCGTTGCGCGCCCGCGCGGCGAGGTCGGTGCCGCGCACCACCCGGATGGAGGCTTCCCACAGCGACACCGCGTCCACCCGCGCGCGCCGCCGCACCTCGTCGAGCGTGCGCTCGCCGATGCCGCGCGCCGGGGTGTTGACCGCGCGCTCGAAGGCCGCGTCGTCGTCGCGGTTGGCGACCAGGCGCAGGTAGGCCAGCGTGTCCTTGATCTCGGCGCGCTCGAAGAAGCGCATGCCGCCGTACACGCGGTACGGGATCTGCTCGGCGAGCAGCGCCTCCTCGAACGCGCGCGACTGCGCGTTGCTGCGGTAGAGGATCGCGCAGTCGGCGTAGCTGCCGCCGCCCTGCACCCATCCGCGCAGGCGCTCGACCACGAAGCGCGCCTCGTCGATCTCGTTGTAGGCGGCGTACAGGTCGATCGGCTCGCCCTCGCCGCTGTCGGTCCACAGCTGCTTGCCGAGGCGGTCCGGGTTGTGCGCGATCACCGCGTTGGCGGCGTCGAGGATGTTGGCGCTGGAGCGGTAGTTCTGCTCCAGCCGCAGGGTGGTCGCGCCGGGGAAGTCGCGCAGGAAGCGCTGCACGTTCTCCACCTTCGCGCCGCGCCAGCCGTAGATCGCCTGGTCGTCGTCGCCGACCACGAACACGCGCCCGCTGTCGCCGGCGAGCACGCGCACGAACGCGTACTGGATCGCGTTGGTGTCCTGGAACTCGTCGACCAGCAGTTCGCCGAAGCGGCGGCGATAGTGCGCCAGCAGGCCCTGGTTGTCGCGCAGCAGTTCGTGCGCGCGCAGCAGCAGCTCGGCGAAGTCGACCAGGCCAGCGCGGTCGCAGCGCTCCTGGTAGAGCTCGTAGGCCTTGCGCATCGCGTCCAGCCACGGGTCGGCGCCGGGCTGCAAATGTTGCGGGCGCCGGCCCTCGTCCTTCTGCGCGTTGATCCACCAGGCGATCTGCCGCGGCGGGAAGCGCGCCTCGTCGAGCTCGAGCTGCTGCACCACCCGCTTGACCAGGCGCAGCTGGTCGTCGCTGTCGAGCACCTGGAAGCTCTCGGGCAGCTTCGCCTCCTGCCAGTGCAGGCGCAGCAGGCGGTGGGCGAGGCCGTGGAAGGTGCCGATCCACATGCCGCGCGCGCCCGGCCCGGAGCCGGCGCGATGCAGCAGCTGCTCGGCGCGGCCGCGCATCTCCGCCGCCGCCTTGTTGGTGAAGGTGACCGCGAAGATGCCGTGCGCCGGCACGCCGTGCACTTCGTTGAGCCAGGCGATGCGGTGGGTGAGCACGCGCGTCTTGCCGCTGCCGGCGCCGGCCAGCACGAGGTAGTGGCCCGGGGGCGCGGTCACCGCCTCGCGCTGGGCGGGATTGAGCGCATCGAGCAGGTGCGAGACATCCATCGCGGCATTTTACGGAAGGCGCCGCGCAGGACGTGGGAATGCTGCCCGCCCGGCTTGCCGCGCTACCGGTCGGGCGCGTCTTGCCGCCGCGAGCTCTGTTGCTTTTTCCCTCGAAGGACGGCCGCGGGGCGCAGGTGCGACCAGCAAAAGCTCGCGGCTGCAAGCCGCTCCTACGGTTGGCGGGCGGCTCAGGCCGCCTCGCGCGTGGCCTGCTGCACCGCGCCTTCGAGCTCCTCCGGCAGCAGGGTGCGGTAGCCGAGCGCGTCCAGCCGC
>JBQCFN010000189.1:0-3139 GCA_051959035.1 Lysobacteraceae bacterium
CGATCCGCTGATGTACCAGGCGACCAGCGCCGGCTTCCTCGGCCCGCGCGATCCGGGGCGGGTGGTGGACGAGGCCTATGGCATCGACCTCGAGGCCGAGATCGTGGTGGTCACCGACGACGTGCCGATGGCGGTGACGCCGGAGCAGGCGGCGTCGCACATCCAGCTCGTCGGGCTGGTCAACGACGTCTCGCTGCGCCACCTGATCCCGGGCGAGCTGGCGAAGGGCTTCGGCTTCCTGCAGTCCAAGCCGCGCTCGGCGCTCAGCCCGGTGTTCGTCACCCCCGACGAGCTCGGCGGGGCCTGGCGCGGCAACAAGCTGCACCTGCCGCTGGTGACGCACGTCAACGGGCAGTGGTTCGGGGCGCCGGAAGCGGGCGTGGACATGCAGTTCGACTTCGCCCAGCTGGTCGCGCACGCCGCGAAGACGCGGCCGCTGTCGGCCGGCACCATCGTCGGCTCGGGCACCATCGCCAACCAGGACACCGCGCTCGGCGCGTCCTGCTTCGCCGAGAAGCGCACGGTCGAGACGCTCGAGCACGGCAAGCCGCTGACGCCCTTCCTTGCGTTCGGCGACCAGGTGCGCATCGAGATGCTGGACCGCGATGGCCGCAGCATCTTCGGCGCCATCGAGCAGCGCATCGAGCGCCAGCCGCTGCCCTGAGCATCCGCGCGAACGTGCCCACCCGCGCGACCGGCGGTCTTCCGCGCGCGCGCCGCTGCCGCTAAGGTGCGGCAGGCGGCCATCGCGCCGCGCCCAGGAGCCCTGCGTGACCGACCGGCTGTGCCTGTTCTCGTACTGGCGCTCGAGCGCCGCCTACCGCGTGCGCATCGGCCTGAACCTCAAGGGCCTGCGGTACGAGCTGATGCCGGTGCACCTGCTGCGCGACGGCGGCGAG
Organism: Lysobacteraceae bacterium; assembly: GCA_051959035.1. Lineage (GTDB taxonomy): Bacteria > Pseudomonadota > Gammaproteobacteria > Xanthomonadales > Xanthomonadaceae > JABFWF01. The sequence continues at coordinate 900 of JBQCFN010000189.1, forward strand.
CAGCATTCGGAGGCCTTCCGCGAGGCCAACCCGCAGCAGCTGGTGCCGGTGCTGCAGCACGGCCAGCGCATGCTGCGCCAGTCGCTGGCGATCCTCGAATACCTCGACGAGATCTGGCCCGAGCCGCCGCTGCTGCCGGCCGTCGCGCGCGACCGCCAGCGCGTGCGCGCGCTGGCCCAGGTCATCGCCTGCGACGTCCATCCGCTCAACAACCTGCGCGTGCTGCAGTACTTCGAGCGCGACTGGGGCGTGCCGCAGGCCGAGCGCGACGTGTGGGTGAAGCACTGGATGGCCGAGGGCTTCGCCGCATTCGAGGCGCTGCTGGACGACCATCCCTCGACCGGCGTGTTCTGCGAGGGCGACATGCCCGGCATCGCCGACTGCTGCCTGGTCCCGCAGCTCTACAACGCGCGCCGCTTCGGCATGGACCTGTCGCACTACCCGACCATGCTGCGGATCGAGCAGGCCTGCCTGGCGCTGCCGGCCTTCGACGCCGCGCGCCCGGAACGCCAGCCGGACGCGCCCTCGGCTTTGCCCGCCTGAGCGGGCGCGGCGGCGCTCAGCGCATCGTGTCGCCGGTGTCGAACACGTCCGCGTAGGGGTCGTGCTCGCCGGTCGCGCCTTCGGACAGGCGGAACTTGAGCGCCAGGCCCTCGCGCGAGTCGGCCGCGCGCAGCGCCTCCTCCTTCTCGATCTTGCCTTCCTTGTACAGGCGGAACAGGCACTGGTCGAAGCTTTCCATGCCGGCCTCGAGCGATTCCTCCATCGCCTGCTTGAGCTCGTGCACCTGGCCGCGGCGCAGCAGGTCGCGGATCATCGGCGTGTTGATCAGCACCTCGGTCGCCGGCAGGCGGCGGCCGTCGACGCCGACCACCAGGCGCTGCGAGACCACCGCCTTGAGGTTCAGCGCGAGGTTCATCAGCACGTTCTTGTGCGCGCCCTCGGGGAAGAAGTTGAGGATGCGCTCGATGGTCTGGTCGGCGTTGTTGGAGTGCAGCGTGGCCAGGCAGATGTGGCCGGTTTCGGCGAACGCGATCGCCGCCTCCATGGTGGTCGCGTCGAGGATCTCGCCGATCAGGATGACGTCGGGCGCCTCGCGCATCGCGTTCTTCAGCGCGTTGTGGAAGGCGTGGGTGTCCAGGCCCACCTCGCGCTGGTTGACGATCGACTTCTTGTGCTTGTGCAGGTACTCGATCGGATCCTCGATGGTGAGGATGTGGCCGGCCGAGTTGGTGTTGCGGTGGTCGATCATCGCGGCGAGCGAGGTCGACTTGCCCGAGCCGGTCGAGCCGACGATCAGCACCAGCCCGCGCGGGGCCATGATGATGTCCTTGAGCACCTGCGGCAGCTGCAGCTCCTCGATCGAGGGGATCACGCTGCGGATCGCGCGGATCACCATGCCCACCTCGCCGCGCTGCTTGAACACGTTCACGCGAAAGCGGCCGGAATCGGGCAGGGCGATGGCCATGTTCATCTCGAGGTCGCGCTCGAACTGCGGGACCTGGCCCTCGTCCATCAGCGAGTAGGCGATCTTCTTGACCATGCCGCTCGGCATGCCGGTGTTGCCGAGCGGGTAGAGCTTGCCCTCGACCTTGATGTGCACCGGCGCGCCGGTGGTGAGGAACATGTCGGAGGCGTTCTTCTCCGCCATCAGCTTCAGGAAATAGCCGATATCCATCCCGCTCGGGCCTCGTCTGGTGGTGGCGTGCTACCGTTGCCGCAGGACACGCGATCGCCGGTCAAATACGGCCGCGAGAGCCCGCATCGGCAGACTTCCCCACGGCACTCCCCATGCGCCCAAGCTTCGCACACTTCCGCTCGACCCTGCTGGCAGCCAGTCTCGTTTCCGCGCTGGCCGGCTGCGCCACCCTGCCACCGCCCACCTCCGAGCTCGCCGCCGCGCAACAGGCGGTGTCGCGCGCCGGCCAGGCCGACGCCGACCAGTACGCCGGCAGCGCGATCGACCGCGCCCGCGGCGAGTTGAGCCAGGCGCAGGCCGCGATGGCGCGCGGCCGCGACGACGATGCCCGCGCGCTCGCCAACGCGGCCGCGGCCGACGCCGACTTCGCCCACGCCGTCAGCCAGGCGGAGGCGACGGTGGCGCGCTACCGCCAGCGCGCCGGCGAGGTCGCCGAGCTGCGGCAGCGGCTGCAGGTGCAGGGCGAGGCGCCGGACGACCGGCTCGCGGCGGACCTGGACGCGGCCGCGTCGGCCGCCGACGCCAGCCCCGTCTCCCCCGA
>JBQCFN010000190.1:0-13775 GCA_051959035.1 Lysobacteraceae bacterium
CGATGCCGGCGGCCAGTGGCAGCCGCTGCAGTACGCGCTCGCGCCGCGCGATCCCATCCTCGGCAGCAAGCTCACCGTGCAGGTGCCGGCGCGCAACGCCAGCGTGCGGGTGACCTACCGCACCTCGCCCGACGCCTCCGGCCTGCAATGGCTGGAGCCGGCGATGACCGAGGGCAAGCAGCAGCCCTTCATGTTCAGCCAGTCCGAGGCGATCCACGCGCGCAGCTGGGTGCCGCTGCAGGACACGCCCGGCGTGCGCTTCACCTACACCGCGCACGTCACCGCGCCGCCGGACGCGATGGTGCTGATGAGCGCCGCCAACGACGCCGCCGACGCCGGCGGCAACGCCCCGCGCAGCGGCGACTACCGCTTCACCATGCAGCAGCCGATTCCCTCCTACCTGCTCGCGATCGCGGCCGGCGACCTGGTGTTCAAGCCGACCGGCAAGCGCAGCGGCGTGTGGGCCGAGCCGGCGATGGTCGACAAGGCGGCGAAGGAGTTCGAGGACACCGAGAAGATGATCGAGGTGGCCGAGTCCCTGTACGGCCCGTACCGCTGGGGCCGCTACGACCTGCTGGTGCTGCCGCCGTCGTTCCCGTTCGGCGGCATGGAGAACCCGCGCATGACCTTCGCCACGCCGACCGTGATCGTCGGCGACAAGTCGCTGGTGTCGCTGGTCGCGCACGAGCTGGCCCATTCGTGGTCGGGCAACCTCGTCACCAACGCGAGCTGGAAGAACATCTGGCTCAACGAAGGCTTCACCACCTACGTGCAGGGCCGCATCACCGAGGCGCTGTACGGCGACGAGCTGGCCGACATGGAGCGGCAGATCGACCAGCAGGAACTGGCCGCCGAGATCGCCGACGGCGACATCCAGCCCGCCGACCAGGTGCTCGACCTGCCGCCGCTCACCGGCCGCGATCCCGACGACGCGCTCAGCGACATCGCCTACACCAAGGGCGCGTGGTTCCTGCGCTTCCTCGAGCAGCGCGTCGGCCGCGAGGCCTTCGATCCGTTCCTGCGCGGCTGGTTCGACGACCACGCCTTCCAGAGCGCGACCACCGCCGAGTTCGTCGACTACCTGCGCAAGCACCTGCTGGCGAAGTTCCCCAACGCGGTCACCGACGCCGAGCTCGACGCGTGGCTGCACCAGCCGGGCATCCCGGCGTTCGCCGAGCGCGCGCGCTCGCGCGGCTTCGCCACCGTGGATTCGGCGCGCATCGCCTGGCTGGCCAACGCGACGCTGCCGCCGCCGTCGATCACCTCGGTGTGGACCACGCAGGAATGGATCCACTTCCTCGAAGGCCTCGGCGACACGCTCAAGCCCGGGCAGCTCGCCCAGCTCGACGCCGCCTACCATTTCAGCGGCACGCCCAACGGCGAGCTCGCGCAGCGCTGGTATCCGCTCGCGGTGCGCAGCGGCTACCACGCCGGCGACGCGCAGATGGCGGCGTTCCTGCAGCGGGTCGGCCGGCGCAAGCTGATCATGCCGACCTACGAGGCGCTGGTGAAAACGCCGGAGGGCCTGGCCTTCGCCAAGGACGTGTTCGCGAAGGCCAGGCCGGGTTACCACCCGATCACCAGCGCGTCGGTCGCCGCGACGATCGCCAAGGCCGAAGTGCCGGCGCCCGCCACGCCGTGAGGTCCGCCATGAAGTCGCCGCTGCTCGCCGCCGTCCTCGCCGCCGCCACCCTCGCCGGTTGCCAGCGCCAGGCCGCGCAGGCGCCGGATGCCGCGCAGGCGGCGGCGCAGGCGGCGGCGCAGGAACAGGCCGCGGATCAGGCCGAAAGCGGCTTCGCCCAGTCGGTCGCGCAGCAGAACTGGGCCGCCGCCAAGGCGCAGGCGGACGTCCTGTTCGCGCAATACCCCGGCAGCGCCGCGGCGGCGCGGGTGCGGGCGCAGTACGCCACGGTGAAGGAGAAGGCCGACGCCGCGCGCGAGCAGGGCCGGCTGGCCAACCTGTGGAGCTACGACAAAACCCCGGTGGACGGCGGGTCGGTGCAGGGCGGCACCCAGCTGTCCGCCTCGATCTACGCGAAGGACGACGTCGACACCGACGGCAGCGGCCCGCGGCCGGTGCGGCTGATCTTCCGCGACCATCCGTCCTGGGGGACCAGCAGCTACCTCGTGCTGGAGGCCGGTGATTTCGCCTGCTACGGCGGCTGCAAGGTGAAGGTGCAGGTGGACGACGCACCCGCCCGGCCGATGGCCGCCTCGCGGCCCCCGACCGACGAGGCGATCGCGATGTTCATCGAGGACGAGAAGGCGCTGTGGCGCAAGGCGCGCGAGGCGAAGAAGACGCTCGCGATCACCTTCCCGGTGAAGGCCGGCGGCACGCGCACCGCGGTGTTCGAGACCGCGGGCGTGGATGCCTCGCAACTGCCGCGCTGGCGCTGATCCTGCTGCTCACCGCAGGAGCGGCTCCAGCCGCGAGGTTTTGCCCTGCCGACCGTCGCGCGCAGAGGAGCTCGCGGCCATGGCCCGCTGCGACGGCCAGCGCCACGGCGAGTCGCCCGTGACCGGCCGTGCACGCCGCCCGCGCTAGGGTCTGGCCGACGCCGCCGGGGCGGCGCCGGCGCGACATGATGCGCGCCAGGGTCTCGTGGCGTGCGCCGGAGCGGACGAAGGCGCACGCCGTCGGAGCCGCTCATGTTGTGCCCACGCCTGCACCACTTCCTCGACGACGCCAACGCGCCGTACACCGCGCTCGAACATCCGCGCACGGTCACCGCGGAGGAAACCGCGCACGTCACCCGCATCGGCCACCGCCACTTCGCCAAGACCGTCATGCTCAAGGTCGATGGCCGGCTGGCGATGATGGTGATGCCCGCGGCCTATCGCGTCGACCTGACCCGGCTGTCGCGCGCGCTCGGCGGCCCGCTGGTCGAACTCGCCGACGAGGCCGAGTTCCGCGCCGCGTTCCCCGACTGCGAGATCGGCGCGATGCCGCCGTTCGGCCACCTGTACGGCATGCCGGTGTACGTCGACGCGCGCCTGGCCGGGGAACCGGAGATCGCCTTCAACGCCGGCTCGCACACCGACGTGGTGCGCATGCCCTACGTGGAGTTCGAGCGCCTCGCCCAGCCCGAGCTGCTGTGGCTGGCGCACGTGATGTGAGGGGCCGCGCGGCGGCGCGCGGCGGGAATGCGCGTGGCAGCAGGGGAAGGCCCGCGCGCGGCGCGCGCCTGCTACCTTGGCGCGCGCCGGCGTTGCGCCGCGCCGTTCCGCCCCCATGTGCTGCCGAGCCCCGCAGACGAGCCCGCCGATGACACCGCATGCCACCACGCTGCCGCCACCCCCCGACGCCGCCAAAAAGCCGCACACCGTCGTCGCCCCGCACGGCGCGCGCCGCGAGGACGAGTACTACTGGCTGCGCGACGACCGCCGCCAGGACCCGGAGGTGCTCGGCTACCTGCAGGCGGAGAACGCCTACGCCGACGCAGTGCTGGCGCCGCTCCGGCCGCTGGAGGACCGGCTGTACGCGGAGATTGTCGGCCGCATCAAGCAGGACGACAGCTCGGTGCCGTACCGCGAGCGCGGCTGGTGGTACTACACCCGCTACGAGACCGGCCAGGACTACCCGGTGTACGCGCGCCGGCAGGGCGAGCCGCGCCACACGCCCTCGCTGGGCAGCGAGCTCGCGGGCGCCGAACAGGTGCTGCTCGACGTCAACGCGATGGCGCGGGGCAAGGACTACTTCAGCGTCGGCGACTGGGAGGTCAGCCCGGACAACCGCCTGCTGGCCTGGGCCGAGGACGCGGTCGGCCGCCGCCAGTACACGATCAAGGTCAAGGACATCGCGACCGGCGAGGTGTTCGCCGACGAGCTCCACGGCGTCGCGCCCAACCTGGTCTGGGCGGACGACAACCGCACGCTCTTCTACGTCGAGAACGACCCGGAGACGCTGCTGACCAAGCGGGTGAAGAAGCATGTGCTCGGCACCCCGGCGGCGGCCGACGAGGTCGTCTACGAGGAGCACGACGACAGCTTCTACATGGGCATCGACCGCAGCCGCGACGACCGCTTCCTGTGCATCAGCGTGGAGAGCACCGTCACCAGCGAGATGCGCTACGCGCCGGCGGCCGATCCGCGCGCCTTCACCCTGCTGGCGCCGCGCGAGCGCGACGTCGAGTACCAGGCCGACCACCTCGGCGGCCGCTGGGTGATCCGCACCAATGCGCCGGACGCCGACGGCACGCCGGCCCGCAACTTCAAGCTGATGGCCGCGCCGTCCGATGCCACGGCGCGCGCGCAGTGGCGCGAGTGGGTGCCGCACCGCGGGGACGTGTTCATCGACGGCTTCGAGCTGTTCGACCACTTCACCGCGATCGCCGAACGCTCCGGTGGCCTCGAGCGGCTGCGCCTGCTGAAGGGTGAAAGCGCCGGCGACGCCGACGGGGAGTACGTGCGCGCCGACGAGCCGGCCTATTCGATGGGCCTGGACGTCAACGCAGAGCCCGCCACCGACTGGTTGCGCTACAGCTACACCTCGCTGACCACGCCGGTGACGGTGTACGAGCTCAACGTGCGCACCGGCGAGCGCCGCCAGCTCAAGCAGCAGCCGGTGCTCGGCTACGATCCGTCGCGCTACGCCACCGAACGCCTGTGGGCGACCGCGCGAGACGGCACCCGCGTGCCGGTGTCGCTGGTGTACCGCCAGGGGTTCCGCAAGGACGGCAGCGCGGCGCTGCTGCAGTACGCCTACGGCAGCTACGGCCACGCGATGGACCCGGCCTTCAACCTGCCGGTGGTCAGCCTGCTCGATCGCGGCATGGTCTATGCGATCGCGCACATCCGCGGCGGCCAGGAGATGGGCCGCGCCTGGTACGACGACGGCCGCCTGCAGCGCAAGCGCAACACCTTCACCGACTTCATCGACGTCACCGCGTTCCTGGTCGGCGAGGGCTACGCGGCGCCCGACCGGGTCGCCGCCTACGGCGGCAGCGCCGGCGGCCTGTTGATGGGCGCGATCGCCAATATGGCGCCGGAGCGGTACCGGGTGATCCTGTCGCAGGTGCCGTTCGTCGACGTGGTCACCACCATGCTCGACCCGAGCATCCCGCTGACCACCAACGAGTACGACGAGTGGGGCAATCCGGAGGAACCGGAGGCCTACGCCTACATGCTGTCGTATTCGCCCTACGACAACCTCGGCGCGCGCGCCTACCCGGCGATGTTCGTCGGCACCGGGCTGTGGGATTCGCAGGTGCAGTACTGGGAACCGGCGAAGTACGTCGCCCGCCTGCGCGACCTCGACACCGGCGGCCGTGCGATCGTGCTGCGCACCAACATGGACGCCGGCCACGGCGGCAAGTCCGGGCGCTTCCGCCGCTACCGCGAACTGGCGGAGATGTACGCGTTCCTGCTCGACCAGCTCGGGGTCGCGGAAGCCGGCGTCGCGCGCGGCTGACGCCAGCCGCCGGTTGGGCGTCGCCGCCGCCACGGACGGCGCGGCGCAGCGCGGCCCGCGGCGCAGGCGCTACACTCGCGCCATGAACCTCAAGCCGCTCGCCGCCGCCCTCGTCCTCACCCTCCCGCTCGCCGCCTGCGGCAACAAGGGCCCGCTGGTGCGGGCCTCGGCGCAGATGCCGCCGACCGAGTCGCCGGCGCCCGCCGGCACCCCGCCGGAGCAGGCCACGCCGCCGGCCGACGACGGCGACGCGACCCCACCCGCCGACGACGCCAGCACGCCGCCGTCCACCGACGGCAACGGCTGAGCCATGGCGCCCGCGCCGCGTCCGCCGCTGCGCTTCGGCAAGATGCACGGCGCGGGCAACGACTTCGTCGTGCTCGACCTGCGCGACGGCAGCCCGCCGCCCACCGGCGTGCTGTGCCGGCGCCTGGGCGACCGCCACACCGGCGTCGGCTGCGACCAGATCCTGACCGTCGAAGCCCCGCGCAGCGCCGAGGCCATGGCGTCCTACCGCATCTGGAACGCCGACGGCTCGCCCGCGCGGCAATGCGGCAATGGCGCGCGCTGCATCGCCGCCTGGCTGGTGCGCGACGGCAGCGCGCCCGCCCCCCGGTTCGTGCTCGACAGCCCGGCCGGCACGCACGCGGTCGACGTGCTCGGCGGCGGCCGCTACCGCGTCGCGATGGGGCGGCCGGAGTTCGCGCCGGCGGACATCCCGCTGCACGGCTTCGACACGGCACGGGATCCCTATGCGCTCGACGTCGACGGCGCCAGCGTGCGCTTCGGCGCCGTGTCGATGGGCAATCCGCACGCGCTGCTCGAAGTCGAGGACATCGAGCTCGCGCCGGTCGCCACGCTCGGGCCCGCGCTGCAGCGGCACGCGGCGTTTCCCGATTCGGTCAACGTCGGCTTCGCCGAGATCCTCACCCGCGACCGCATCCGCCTGCGCGTGTACGAGCGCGGCGCCGGCGAGACGCTGGCCTGCGGCAGCGGCGCCGGCGGGGCGGCGGCGATCCTGATGCCCCGCGGCCGCATCGACCGCGAAGTCGCGGTGGTGCTGCCCGGCGGCGAGCTGGTGGTCGGCTGGCACGACGACGAGGCGCCGATCACAATGGCCGGGCCGGCCGCATTCGTCTTCGAAGGGGAGTTCCATCCATGAGGAAGCCTGCATGACCGAGAGCGAGAAGCTCGGCGCGCACGAGGTCGCGGCCTGGCTGCGGCGCCACCCGCAGTTCCTCCGGCAGTTCCCCGACCTGGCGCTGAGCCTGGTGGTGCCGCGCGAGGACGGGCCGGCGGCGTCGCTGGCGAGCTACCAGCTGGAGGTGCTGCGCGACAAGAACCGCGAGCTCACCCGCCGCCTGCACGAGCTGTTCGGCAACGCGCAGGAGAACGAGCGCCTCGCGGTGCGCACCCACCAGCTCACCCTCGCGCTGCTGCGCCAGGACAACGCCGCCGACACGCTGCGCGCGATGGCCGCGTCGCTGGCGGAGGATTTCCAGGGCGACCTGGTGCGGATCGTGCTGTTCGCCCCGGTCGATGGCCTGGAGGATGCCGACTGGCTGCAGGTGATCGGCGCGGATGATGCGCGCCTTGCGCCGTTCCGCGACGCGATCGCCGAAGGCGAGCCGATCTGCGGCCGCCTCAATCCCGACAAGAACGCGCTGCTGTACGGCGCGCGGGTCGAGGAAGTGCAGTCGAGCGTGCTGCTGCCGCTGCCCGGCGTCGGCCTGCTCGCGGTCGGCAGCCGCGATCCCAACCGTTTCTTCCCGGGCATGGGCACGCTGTTCCTGCGCATGATGGGCGAGGCGCTGGTGGCGGCGCTGGCGAGGTATGGGCGCTAGCCGCACCGCGACCGCGCGCGTCGATGGCGCGCAGGCCACGACCGCCGCTCCGGCGGCCAGCGATTTCCTTCAGTACCTCGCCGTCGAGCGGCGCGCCTCGCCGAACACCCTCGACGGCTACCGGCGCGACCTGGCCGCGCTCGTGGCTTGGTGCACGTTGCAAGGCCTCGTGGTCGAGGCCGTGACGCCCGAACAACTGCGCGCCTTCGTCGCCGCCGAGCATCGCCGCGGCTTGTCGCCGACCAGCCTGCAACGCCGGTTGTCGGCCTGCCGCAGCTTCTACCGCTGGCTGCTCAAGCACGGCCGCATCACCGCCAGTCCCGCCACCGGCGTGCGCGCGCCCAAGGCGCCGCGCAAGCTGCCGCAGGTGCTCGACCCGGACGAGGCCAAGGCGCTGGTCGAGGTGCCCACCGATGCACCACTGGGCCTGCGCGACCGCGCGCTGCTCGAACTGTTCTATTCCTCCGGCCTGCGCCTGTCCGAACTGTGCGCGCTGCGCTGGCGCGACCTGCAGCTGGCCGAGGGGCTGGTGACCGTGCTCGGCAAGGGCAGCAAGCAGCGCACCGTGCCGGTCGGCTCGCACGCGCGCGCCGCGCTCGAAGCCTGGCGCGGCGAGCAGGGCGGCGCCGCCGACGCGCCCGTCTTCCCCGGCCGCAACGGCGCGATCACCCCGCGCGCGGTGCAGCTGCGCCTGCGCCAGCTCGCGCAGCGGCAGGGCCTGTTCAAGCGCGTGCACCCGCACCTGCTGCGGCACTCCTTCGCCAGCCACGTGCTCGAATCCTCCGGCGACCTGCGCGGCGTGCAGGAGCTGCTCGGCCACGCCGACATCGCCACCACCCAGATCTACACCCACCTCGACTTCCAGCACCTCGCCAAGGTGTACGACGCCGCGCATCCGCGGGCGAAGCGCAGGTCGCGCTAGCTCGCTTCGGGTCCTGGGCCTCATGGATGAGTTTTTCTGCGGGCCGCCCACTGTCCATGGCGACGTCCAGCAGGTGCGTCGCAAGCTGGGCCGCGGGTGGGGGATGCCCAAAACAAAGCGAGTATCGGGAAGCGACTTTCGGGCATACCGCACCCGCACGCGCGGCGGCATTGCATGCCCGGGCACCCCGGGCGGGTGGGGTTGGCAGATCACCTGAACGCGGCCACGTGTCGGGAACTTCGAGGGAAGCGCCTGCCAATGCCAGTCGCTTGAATGAAGCGGCCGCTGGCCCCACGTCGGCAGTCCAAGCCCGGAGGCCGCATGGACCCCAGCCGCAACCCCCACGTCTTCCACGCCACCACCATCGTGTCGGTGCGCCGCGACGGGAAGGTCGCCGTCGGCGGCGATGGCCAGGTCACGCTCGGCAACACCGTGATGAAAGCCAACGCGCGCAAGGTGCGCCGGCTCGGCCGCGACGGCCAGGTGCTGGCGGGCTTCGCCGGCGCCGCGGCGGACGCGTTCACCCTGTTCGAACTGTTCGAGTCCAAGCTGGAAAAACACGGCCAGCTCACCCGCGCCGCGGTCGAATTGGCGAAGGATTGGCGCACCGAGCGGCGCCTGGGCAAGCTTGAGGCGCTGCTGGCGGTGGCCGACAAGGAAACCTCGCTGATCATCGGCGGCACCGGCGACGTGATCGAGCCGGAGGACGGCATCATCGCGATCGGCTCGGGCGGCCCGTATGCGTTGTCGGCGGCGCGCGCGCTGCTGGCGCACACGCAGCTGGACGCCCGCAGCGTCGTCGAGGAAGCGCTGAAGATCGCCGGCGACGTGTGCATCTACACCAACCGCAACGTGGTGGTCGAGGAGCTCTGACCCCCCTGGTTCCGCGCAGGCCCGGCCTGCCGCCGCGGCTTCCACGCCCCCGGCCGCGCGGACGCGGGCCCGCTCCTGCAGGGCAGCGGTTCGCGGCCGCAGGCCGCTGCCACGGAACACCGAAGCACGCGGCCCTGCGCCGCACCTACCCCAAGAATTCCCCATGACCCGCATCGACAACACTTCCGCCACCATGACCCCGCGCGAGATCGTGCAGGAGCTCGACCGCCATATCGTCGGCCAGCAGGCGGCCAAGCGCGCGGTCGCGATTGCCCTGCGCAACCGCTGGCGGCGCATGCAGCTCGACCCTGCGCTGCGCGACGAGGTGATGCCCAAGAACATCCTGATGATCGGCCCCACCGGCGTGGGCAAGACCGAAATCGCGCGGCGGCTGGCGACGCTGGCCAACGCGCCGTTCGTGAAGGTGGAGGCGACCCGCTTCACCGAGGTCGGCTACGTCGGCAAGGACGTCGAGCAGATCATCCGCGACCTCGCCGACACCGCGGTCAAGATGTACCGCGCGCAGGCCAAGGCGCGCGTCGCCACCCAGGCCGAGGAACGCGCCGAGGAACGCATCCTCGACGCCCTGCTGCCGCGGCGCAGCCCGGCCACGGTGTTCGGCTTCAGCGCCAACGACCACGAGGAAGAGCCGCCGGAGGACACCCAGACCCGCGCCAAGCTGCGCCGGCAGTTGCGCAGCGGCGTGCTGGACGAGCGCGAGATCGAGCTCGACGTGGCGATGAACGTCGGCGTTGACATCATGGCCCCGCCCGGCATGGAGGAGATGGGGCAGCAGCTCAAGCAGATGTTCTCCCAGGTGGCCGGCAACAAGACCCACCGCAAGCGCATGACCATCGCCGCCGCGCGCCCGCTGCTGGTCGAGGACGAGGCCGGCAAGCTGGTCAACGAGGAGGAGGTGCGCGACGCCGCGATCGCCGCCTGCGAGCAGCACGGCATCGTGTTCATCGACGAGATCGACAAGGTCGCCAAGCGCGCCGAGGGCTACGGCGCCGACGTCTCGCGCGAGGGCGTGCAGCGCGACCTGCTGCCGCTGGTGGAAGGCTCGACGGTCAGCACCAAGTACGGCCCGGTGAAGACCGACCACATCCTGTTCATCGCCTCCGGCGCGTTCCACCTCGCCAAGCCGAGCGACCTGATCCCGGAGATGCAGGGCCGCTTCCCGATCCGGGTCGAGCTGTCGGCGCTGAGCAAGGACGACTTCGTGCGCATCCTCACCGAGCCGCGCGCCGCGCTCACCACCCAGTACGTCGAGCTGCTGAAGACCGAAGGCGTGGACCTCTCCTTCGCGCAGGACGCGGTCGAGCGCATCGCCGACATCGCCGCGCAGGTCAATGACCGCCAGGAGAACATCGGCGCGCGCCGCCTGCACACCGTGCTGGAGCGGCTGCTCGACACCCTGAGCTACGAAGCCCCGGACCGCGACGGCGAAGCCGTCACCATCGACCGCGCCTACGTCGACGCCCACCTCGGCGAACTGCTGCAGGACCCGGACCTGTCGCGCTACATCCTGTGAGGGCGGGTCCTCATCGCTGCCGCCGCTTCCGCCAGCACGCCACCCGCGGCAGCACCAGCCACAACGCGACGAAGACCGCGAACAGGCCCGACGCGATCGCGGCCACGCGCCCGCCGCTGCCGAGCACCGCCTGGGCGACGAGGTAGAACTCGAGGCTGATCGCCACCGCCAGCAGCGGCATGCTGGCGAGCAGCAGCCAGCTCGACAGCAGCACGAAGCCCTCGCTCGCTTCCTGCGGCTCGGCCTGCCGGTGGTAGGCGGCCGGGGTCATGATCACCGCGATGGCGACCGCCACCAGGCCCATCGCCAGCAGGTGCAGTTCCTGCTGGCCGACCGACAGCACCCGCGCGAAGCGCTCGCTGAACACCACCGCCAGCTGGAAGCCGAACAGCACCTGCAGCCCGGGCAGCACGATCCGGCATTCCTCCAGCAGGTACTCGACCTGCCGCTCGAGCGGCAGGGGCCGGGCGTGGTCGTGGCGCGATGGCGCGGGTGGATGGCGGGCGGGCGGCACGGGCGCTCCTTGCGGGAGGGACGCCCGTGTTGTCCTACAGCCGCCGTGCGCGGGCCGTCACGATGGCTTCGCGGCGGTGCGCGGGTCGTCCTTCGGGTCGACGTAGTGGATGACGAACGGGCCCATGCCGCTGACCTGCACCACCGCGCCGCCGTTGGTCGAGGCCGCGTGCTGCATCTTCGCCGGCAGCAGCGCGTAGCCGCCGGGCGCGAAGTCGTGGGCGTGGGCGCCGTCCGCGCCGCCCATGTCGAGGTGGAAATCCCCTTCCAGCACGGTCACGTGCTCGTCGGTGGGATGCCAGTGGCGCGGGATGCGGTAGCCGGCCGGGGCCTTCAGGCGGATCACGAACAGGCCGGGCTTGCCGGGATCGCCCGAGAGCACCGCGGCCTGCACGCCGGGGGGCAGGCCGGGCGGGGCCGGCCCCCAGTCCAGGCTGGCGGCATCGACCATCACGTGCGCCGCGGCGCCGGCCGGGGCGGTCCTGGGGGACGGCGCGGCTAGCAGGGCCAGCGGCACCAGCGGCAGCAGGGCAAACAGGAGGCGGAAACGCATCGTCGGTTCTCCGTGTGGGGGCAACGGCCCGGCACTGGAGCCAACGCGGCCGGCTGGCCCCGGCGGCCGTCCACGCAACGGATGCGATAATCCGGCCAATGAATACGCCCGACCCGCGCGACACCACCCACTTCGGCTTCCGCGAGGTGCCCACCGGCGAGAAGCAGAAGCTGGTCGGGCAGGTGTTCTCCTCGGTCGCCGGCAGGTACGACCTGATGAACGACCTGATGTCGCTGGGCGTGCACCGGGCGTGGAAGCGCTACTTCGTCGCCACCGCGCAGGTGCGCCGCGGCGACCGCGTGCTCGACCTCGCCGGCGGCACCGGCGACATCGCCGCGCTGCTGCACGCGCGCGTGGCCCCGCGCGGGGAAGGCGAAGGCGGGGTGGTGCTCGGCGACATCAACGGCGACATGCTGCGGGTCGGACGCGACCGCCTGACCGACCGCGGCCTCGTGCGCGGGCTGGAGTACGTGCAGTGCAACGCCGAGGCGCTGCCGTTCCCGGACGCCAGCTTCGACCTCGTCACCATCGCCTTCGGCCTGCGCAACGTCACCGACAAGGACGCCGCGCTGCGCGAGATGCGGCGCGTGCTCAAGGTCGGCGGGCAGGCGCGCGTGCTGGAGTTCTCGCGGGTCACCGCGGAGTGGTTCCGGCCGGTGTACGACTTCCATTCCTTCCAGGTGCTGCCGCGGCTGGGCCGGCTGTTCGCGCACGATGCCGGCAGCTACCAGTACCTCGCCGAATCGATCCGCCAGCACCCGCCGCAGGCGGAGCTGCAGGCGATGATGGAGGCGGCCGGGTTCGCGCGCTGCGGCTACCGCAACCTCAGCGCGGGCATCGTCGCCATCCACACCGGCTACAGGGCCTGACCGCGCACGCCGCGCGATCACGTTGGTAATCGCACCGGCGCGGGGAGCGCCGGCCGACACAGGGGGAACACACATGGGCATCCGGCGCGAGCTGTTCGCGGGGGAAGTGCTGTACCGGCAGGGCGACGCGTCCGATTGCGCGTGGCTGGTCGAGCAGGGCGCGATCGAACTGGTCGCGGTGCAGGGGCGGCGCACGGTGCCGCACGGGGTGTTCGGCCCCGGCGAGCTGATCGGCGAGCTGAGCCTGCTCGACGGCGCGCCGCGCACCGCCACTGCGACCGCGCGCGGCGACACCGTGCTGCTGGCGGTCGAGCACGACCAGTTCCTCGACCGGCTGGAGAGCGGCGATCCGATCGTGCGCGTGCTGGTCGACAGCCTGCGCCGGCGCATGCGCGCGCTGATGGCCGCGCTGCCCGAGGATGCGCTGCTGCCGGCCGAGGACGTGGCGATCGACGATCCCGACGAGCGCAGCGGCATCGGCAAGATCCGGCTCGAGTCGCAACTGCGCCAGGCGCTCGACGACGGCACGCTGGAAGTGCGCTACCAACCGATCCACGACCTGCACGCGGGCGCGGTGCGCGGCTACGAGGCGCTGGTGCGCTGGCAGCTGCCGGGGCGCGGCCCGGTGTCGCCGGCCGAGTTCATCAAGCTGGCCGAGGAAACCTCGCTGATCGTGCCGGTCGGCGAATACGTGCTCGATCGCGTCATCGACGTGCTGACCGCGCTGCGCGACCAGGGCGTGGCGCCGCTGCCCTCGATCGCGGTCAACCTGTCGGCGCGCCAGCTGGTCGAGCCGGGCATGGCGCGGCAGATCGTGCAGCGCGTGCAGCGCGCCAACCTGCCCGAGGGCGCGCTCAAGCTCGAAGTGACCGAAAGCCGCATGCTCGACTACGCGCCGGTGGCCGCGGTGATGCGCCATTGCCGCGAGCACGGCATCCCGTTCGCGCTCGACGACTTCGGCACCGGCTATTCCAACCTGACCCACCTGCACAAGCTGGACTTCGAGTTCGTCAAGATCGACCAGGCGTTCTGCCGGCAGATGTTCGACAGCCCGCGCGCGATGGCGATCGTCGAAGCGATCGTCGCGATGGCGCATGGCATCGGCGCGCAGGCGATCATGGAAGGCGTGGAGACGCGCGAGCAGCTGGAGGCGCTGGGCCGGCTCGGCGTGCGCCACGCGCAGGGCTACCTGGTCGGCCAGGCCGCGCCGGTCGATGAGGTGCTGTCGGGCGAGGCCGCGCGTGGCCTCGCGCGGGT
>JBQCFN010000191.1:0-4693 GCA_051959035.1 Lysobacteraceae bacterium
GGCATCATGGCCTACAAGATCGCGGCGCACGCGGCCGACCTCGCCAAGGGCCATCCGGGGGCGCAGGTGCGCGACAACGCGCTTTCCAAGGCGCGCTTCGAGTTCCGCTGGGAGGACCAGTTCCACCTCGGCCTCGATCCGGAGCGTGCGCGCGAATTCCACGACGAGACCATGCCGAAGGACGCGCACAAGTCGGCGCACTTCTGCTCGATGTGCGGTCCGAAGTTCTGCTCGATGAAGATCACCCAGGACGTGCGCGACTACGCCGCCGAGCACGGGGTGGAAGCGACGCAGGCGCTGGAGGCGGGCATGGCGGAGAAGGCCGCGGAATTCCGCGAGGCCGGTGCGCAGGTCTACCGCGAGGCCTGAGCGCCGCGGCGGCCGGCGGATGCCGCCGCGCGGGGTCTCGGCTAGCATGGCGGCGCGCAATGCCGTGGGGAGCCGCCAGCCGGCATGTTGAACCAGCATCGCAACCTCGTCGTGCCGGAAAGCGACACGCTGCGCGTGGGCGAGTGCATCGTCGACGTGCCGCGGCGCGAGGTGGCGTGCGGTGGCGAGTCGCGGCGCATCACCGTCAAGGCGATGCAGGTGCTGCTGGTGCTGGTCGCGCATGCCGGCAAGGTGGTCAGCCGCGAGGCGCTGCTCGAGTGGGTCTGGGCGGACACCCTGCCCACCGACGACGTGCTGACCCAGGCGATCACCCTGCTGCGCAAGGCCTTCAACGACGACCGCGAGGCGCCGCGCTACCTGGAAACGATCGCCAAGGGCGGCTACCGGCTGGTCGCGCCGGCCGAATGGCTGCCGGCCGCGCCGCAGGCGGCGGCCATGCCGGCGCCTGCGCCGATGCCGGTCGCTGGGGAGAAGGAGGCCGGCGAGGCACGCGATGACACGCCGCCGTCGTCCGGATCACCGGCCTACCGGATCGGCTGGACGCTGCTCGCGCTCGCCGTGGTGGCGGCGGTCGGTTGGTACGTCGCGCGCCCGCGCCCGTCCGCCGCGCCAGCCGCCACGCCCAACGCCGCCGCGCCGATCGCCGCCGCGCCCGCGCCGGCCGGCGCGAGCTTCCAGCGCATCACCTCCGCGCCCGGCAGCGAACTGTGGCCGAGCCTCTCGCCCGACGGCGCGCAGGTCGTCTACAGCGCCCGCTCGCCCGAGGGCGACGAAGGCGCGCTGATGGTGCAGACCACCGCGCCGGTGCCGCCGCGCGCGCTGACCCGGCCGCCGCCGGGGGTGATCGACACCATGCCGGCGTGGTCGCCGAACGGGCGCGAGATCGTGTTCGAGCGGCTCGGCCCGGGCGACCGCTGCGGCCTCTACCTCATCCCCGCCAGCGGCGGCGAGCCGCGCCACGTTTCCGGCTGCAAGCGCAGCGAGCTCGGCCAGTACGGCTGGCATCCGGATGGCCGCCACCTCGTCGCCAGCGAGCTCGGCGCGGCCGGCGGCGACGACGGCGCGCTGCGCGTGCTCGACCTCGCCACCGGCGCGTGGACGCCGCTGCGCTACCGCAGGGGCCCGGGCGACATGGACCTGGCGCCGGCCTATTCGCCGGACGGCAAGTGGATCGCGTTCCGGCGCAACCTGTCGCTGTCGGACCTGTGGCGGGTGCCGGCGGCCGGCGGCGAGCCCGAGCGCCTGACAAACCTGCGCACCAATTTCTTCGGCTTCGCCTGGGCGCCGGACGGGCGATCGCTGGTGCTGTCGCGCTACCAGGACGCGGGCGCGCAGCTGTCGCGGCTGGACCTGGCCGACCGCAGCCTGCGCGACCTCGGGGTCGGCAACGCGGCCTGGCCGGTGGTCGCCGCGCGCGCGCCGTCGCTGGCCTTCGTGGTCGGTGACACCCTCGCCGCGATGTACCGCCTCGACCTGGCCCGGCCGGACGCGCGGCCGGAGCCCCTGTTCCCGTCGACCGGCCTGGACATGATGCCGTCGATCGCGCCCGACGGCCGCCAGCTGGCGTGGATGTCGAACCGCTCCGGGCGGCTCGGGCTGTGGTGGGCGCGGCTGGACCGGCCCGACTCGCTGCGGCTGATCGAGGGGCTGGTGCCGATGCCGCGCTATGCCGCCGCGTGGTCGGCCGACGGCGCGCGCATGCTGGTGGTGGGGCGCGACGGCCCGCGCCTGGCGCTCTACGAGGTGCGCCCCGACAGCGGCCGGGTGCAGCGGCTGCCGGTGCCGGACGGCGAGCCGGTGCAGGCCGAATACCTGCCCGATCCCGGCCGCCTGCTGGTCGTCACCGAACGCGGCGCCGGCCGCCTCGCGCTGGCGCTGTACGACCGCACGCGCACGCCCTGGGTGGCGCTGGCGCGGCTGGACGACGTGGCGATGGCGCGGTTCGATGCCGCGCGCAACCGCATCCTGTTCACCCGCCCGACCACGCCGGGGCTGTGGCAGGCGGACCTTGCGCTGGCCGGCGCGCGACGGGTGGGCGCGCGGCCCGACGTCGGCGCCGGCCGCCGCCTGGCGCTGCTGGCCGATGGCCCCTGGCTGGCCGACAGCGAGGACCGCGCCCATTGCGCGCTGCGCTGGGGGCCGCTGGACGCGCCGCGCGCCGGGTTGCCGTGCCGCCATCCGGGCGACGACGCGATGCCCAGCGCAGTCAGCCTGGACGCCGCCCGCGGCCAGCTCTACTACGCGCTCGAGCAGGACCGGAGCGCCGACATCGGCTGGATGCCGCTGCCGGCACGGTGAGCGCCCTTCCCGCGACGGAGAGGCATGCATGAACAGCGGCGGCGGCCAGGTGGTGCGTGCGGGGGTGAGCTTCGGCAGCGCGCTCGCGATCGCGATCTCGTGGACGACCCACAAGTCGCTGCTGTGGGCAATCATCCACGGCCTGCTGTCGTGGGTGTACGTGGGGTACTTCGCGCTGCGCTACCGGCTGCACCTGTTCTAGCCGCCGAAACCGCCGCCGACGCCGCGGGGCGCCTCGTGGCCGGCGGTTTCCGCAAGATTTCGGAAAAGCTGCGGCGGTTTTTCCTGACGCCCGGGCCGGCGCGGGCGATACCTGCGGCCATGTCCCCAGCGGATCCGGCCATGCTGCACTGCCTGCGTGTCGACCGGGGCGCCGTCGAGGAGGGTGTCGGCCGCGCCGATCCCCTGCCACGCCCGCGCCTCGCCTTCCTTGCCCGTGGCGCCCGGCTGTCGGTCGGCGCGCCGCAGGCGACCTTCTGGCTGGTGGTGCGCGGCAGCGCGCGCGTGCGGGGCCGCGAAGGCGACTTCCTGCTGCGCGCCGGCGAGTGGCTCGCGTTCGGGCGCGACGCCGCGCCGGCGCTGGCCGCCGAACGCCGGGCGCTGGTGCTCGGCCTGCTGCTGCCGGCCGCGCCGGGGCCGGAGCCGGGCGCCTTCCATCCGGGCCGCGGGCGGCTGGCGCGCGCGCCCCTGCGCGACGCGCTGCGGCTGTGGCGCGGACTCGCCGGCGGGCACGCCCCGGCCCCCACCGCGCTGGCCGCGCTGCTGGGTTTCGTGGGCGCGGTGCAGGCGCCGTTCGAGGCGCTGGTCGGGCGCTGCCCGGGGCGCTCGCCCCGGCGCAAGCGCCAGCTGTTCGCGCGGCTGCAGCGCGCGCGCCTGCACCTGGACGGGCACGCCGGGCTGCCGGTGCGCCTCGCCGAACTGGCGGCGCTATGCAACATCTCGGTCTGGCACTTCACCAAGACCTTCCACGCGGTCTATGGCGAGGGCCCGCGCGAGGCGATCGCGCGCCTGCGCCTGGAGCAGGCCTCGGCGCTGCTGGAAGCGACCAGCCTGCCGGTGGCCGAAGTCGGCGCGGCCTGCGGCTTCGAGAATCCGTGCAGCTTCTCGCGCGCCTTCCGCGCCCATTACGGCACGACCGCCTCGTGCTACCGCGCGGCGCGACAGGGCAGCCGCGCGGCCTGAGCGCCGCGGCTCAGAAGTGCGGCTTGTCGGCTTCCGGCGTGCCTTCGTAGCGGACCATCGAGTCGCGGATGATCCGGCGCGCGTCGTCGGCGCCGCCCCAGCCCCCGACCTTCACCCACTTGCCCTGCTCGAGGTCCTTGTAGTGCTCGAAGAAGTGGCCGATGCGCTCGAGCCAGTGCTTGCTGACCTTGCCGATGTCGTCGATGTGCGCGTAGCCGGCGAACACCTTGTCGACCGGCACCGCGAGGATCTTCTCGTCGCTGCCGGCCTCGTCGGTCATGTTGAGCACGCCGACCGGGCGGCAGCGGATCACCGAGCCCGGGATCAGCGGCAGCGGCAGGATCACCAGCACGTCGGCCGGGTCGCCGTCGCCGCACACGGTGTGCGGGATGTAGCCGTAGTTGCACGGATAGCGCATCGGCGTCGACAGGATGCGGTCCACGAAGATCGCGCCCGAGGCCTTGTCGACCTCGTACTTGACCGGCTCGGCGTCCTTCGGGATCTCGATGATGACGTTGATTTCGTCCGGCGGGTTCTTGCCGGTGGGGACGAGGTCCAGGCCCATGGTGCGACGGCTCCTGCGGGCCGCGACGCGGCGTCGCGGCGGGAAAACGGGCGCGCAGGATAAGGCAAACCCTGTTGCGGCGCAGCAAAACCGCCCGCCGGCGGCCGGCCGGCCGACCGCAGGCAAAAAAAAAGCCCCGCCGGAGCGGGGCTTTCGCGGTGCGGTCGCCGGCTCAGCTTCCCAGCAGCGGCACCAGCAGCAGGGCGACGATGTTGATGATCTTGATCAGCGGGTTGACCGCCGGGCCGGCGGTGTCCT
>JBQCFN010000192.1:0-4529 GCA_051959035.1 Lysobacteraceae bacterium
TGTATCGGGCGTCGAGCCGGGTGAGCGCCAGCGCGTAATGCCAGCGCGCGGCCAATGGCCCGCTCGCCGACACCTCCCAGCCGTCGCGGGCGCCGCGGGTGGCGTTGGCGTAGGTGCTGCGGCCGCCGCTGTTGCTCGCCACCACCAGCTCGTCGCGGGTGCGGCTGGCGAAGGCGGCGAGTTCCAGCGCGTGGCCGTCGCGGTGCAGGCGCAGGCCGAGCTCGCCGCTGCGGCTGCGTGCCGGCCGCAGCGCGGTGTTCAGGCCGCTGGCGCCGTCGGCGCGGTAGGCCAGTTCGGAAAACCCCGGTGTTTCGAAGCCGCTGCCCGCGTTCGCGAACAGCTCCAGGCCCGGCCGCGGCGCGTACAGCGCGCCGAAGACCGGGGTCGTCCGCGCATAGCGCAGGCGTCCGCTGTCGTCGGGATTGCCCGGCGCGAGGTAGGCGTCCTCGGAGCGGAACGCGACGACGCTGCGGCGCGCGCCGAGCGTGGCGCTCCAGCCCGGCGCGAACCGCCAGCGCGCCTCGGCGAACAGGTCGCGGTTGTCGACCTCGTCCTGCTCGTCGCGCCGCAGCGCGCCCACCACGCCGAGCCGCGCGGCGGCGAAGTTCTCGTAGCCGAGCCGATGCTCGCTGCTGCGCTGCCACTGCGTGCCGACGGTCAGGTCCAGCGGGCGCGCACCGGTGGCGATGCGGTGCCGCCAGCGCAGGTCGACGCCACCGAACGTGCGGTCGAGGTCGACCACCCCGCCGCCGCTGCCCGGCGCGGCCTGTGCGGCGACCGGCACCGACAGCATCTGGAAGGTCGCGCGGTGGCCGGCCCATGCGCTGGCGGTCGCGGCGTCGCAATCGGCGAGCGGGTGCTCGACGCGCAGCCCCAGTTGCTGCTGGCGCACGCGCTTGCGGGTGTCGAAGGCGAGCGCGCCGGCGCTGGCCGCGCGCGGCGTCGCCCGCGCCTGTTCACCGGTGAGGCCCTGCGGATCCTGCGCGGCGAGGTCGAGCGCATTGGCGGTGAGCGCGATGCGCGTTCCGTCCTCGCGCTTCCAGCGCAGCCGTGCCTGCGCGATGTCGCGGCGCGCGCGGCCGTGCACGCGGTAACCGCCGGTCACGAAGTGCTCGCCGTCGAGCCGGTAGCCGCCGGATGCCGCGTCCGCACGCCACGGCGCGCCCCACCACAGCGCCGCGCGCGCGCCCTCGTCCGCGCCGCCGCCGCCGCGCACGCCGAACGCCGGCCGCGCCGGCGGATCCTCGCTGGTGAACTCGACCACGCCGCCGGCCGCGTTGCCGTACAGCGCGGAAAACGGCCCGCGCAGCACCTGTACCCGGCGGAGCGCGGCCAGCGGCACGTGCGACAGCTGGCCCTGCCCGTCCGGCATGGTCGCGGGAATGCCGTCGACGAACAGCTGCACCCCGCGCACGCCGAACGCGCTGCGCGCGCCGAAGCCGCGCACGCTGAACTGCAGGTCCTGGGCGAGGTTCTGGCGGTCGCGCGCGGTGACGCCGGGCACCCGTTGCAGCAGCTCGGACACGCTGCGGCCGGCGCGCGCGGCGACCGCGCCGGCGTCCACCCGGTCCAGCGCCGCCGGCGTGCCGGTGGTGGCGCGTTCGCCGACCACCAGGATGCCCGGCAACGTCACCGGATCGGCCTGCGCCGGCGGCGATTGCGCCTGCGCCATCCAGCTCCAGCACGCGGCGACCATCGCTGCGGCTGCGCCATGCCGCCTTCCATGCGCTCGCCTCATCCACGCCTCCACCGGCTGAATGCGAGACCTTGCGCACGCCTGCGTCGCCGGCGCGTGACAGCACGCCCCGCACCCGCTCAGCATGGTGAACGCGATCCCTCGTGGATTCAGCGGTTTGCCCGCGCTTTCTTCACCGGATGCGAGTGTCGGCTGGCCTATAAACACCGGCATGCACGCACCGGTCCTGGTGATCGTCGACAACGATCGCGCCTTCGCCGCGGAAGCCGCGGATTTCGCCCGCAGCCGCGGTTTCGCCACCCATGTCGCCCACTCGGTCGCCGAGTCGCAGCGCTATGCCAGCACGCCGCGCGACCTCAGCCTGCTCGACGTCTCGCTGCCCGACGGTTCGGGCTTCGACGTCATCCAGAAGTGCGAGCTCGACGATTACGGCAAGGTGGTGTTCCTGACCGGCGAACCGCTCACCGGCGCGCCGCCGCCGTTGCCGGCGTCGGACTACCTGAGCAAGCCGCTCGGCCCGGACAAGCTGGACCAGCTGCTGCGCGAAGTATCGATCCGAGTGTCGCGCCGCGGCCCGCACGCCGCCGACGGCCATGGCCTGGTCGGCGAAAGCCGCGCGATCCAGCGCCTGCGCCGCGAGATCGCGAAGATCGCCCCGAGCAGCGTGCCGGTGCTGCTGACCGGCGAAACCGGCACCGGCAAGGAAGTGGCCGCGCGCGCGATCCACCGGGCCAGCGGGCGGGCCGGCCCCTTCGTCGCCGTCAACTGCGGGGCGATCGCGCCCGACCTGCTCGCCAGCCAGCTGTTCGGCCACGAGCGCGGCAGCTTCACCGGCGCCAACGCGCGCCACATCGGCGTGTTCGAACAGGCCCGGCACGGCACCCTGTTCCTCGACGAGATCGCCGAGATGCCCGCGCAGATGCAGGTCTACCTGCTGCGCGTGCTGGAGTCGGGGTCGGTGACGCGGGTGGGCGGCAACGCCGAGATCGCGGTGGCCGCGCGGGTGGTGGCCGCGACCAACCGCAATCCGCACGCGGCCATCGCCGACGGGCAGCTGCGCGAGGACCTCTACTACCGCCTGGCCGGCTACGAGATCGCACTGCCGCCGCTGCGCGACCGCGGCGACGACATCCTGCTGCTGGCGCACGCCTTCCTCGACCAGCTCAACGCCGAGCACGGCACCGCGCGGGCGCTCGACGCGGGGTGCGCGCAGGCGCTGCGCACGCACGCCTGGCCCGGCAACGTGCGCGAGCTGCGCAGCGCGATCGCGCGCGCCTTCCTGGTCGCCGACGGCGACACGGTGGTGCTGCAGCCGCAGCGCTGTGTCGCGATGCCGCAGCCGCGCGGCGACGAGCTGACCTTCCGCGTCGGCATGAGCTACGCGGAAATGGAACGCGCGATGCTGGTGAAGACGCTCGAGCACTTCGGCGGCGACAAGCGCGCGACCGCCGCGGCGCTGGGCGTGAGCACGCGCACCATCCACAACCAGCTCGCGCGGCTGCGGCAGGGCCGGGCCGGCTGAGCCGTCCCCGATCCGGGACCGTCGCTCGAAATCCCGCTAGGCCTGCGCCGACAGCCAGGCGTCGGTGTCCTGCTGCTCGTCGTGCAGCTTCTGCCACACCCGGCGCGCGGCCGGCGCGGCGCGGCTCCACGGGATGCGCGATGGACCGCGCACGCGCTGGTACGCGGCGAGGATGGCGGGCTCGATGCTGTCGAAGTCGCGGTCCGGATAGGCAAGGAAGGCGTGGATGCCGACCCGCACCGCGGGCTCCCATTCCTGGAACAGGTACACCAGGTCGCTGGGCGCGGATTCCAGCTGGCGCCAGCAGGCGCGTCCTGCGTCCACGTCGATGACCACGGCGGCGGGACGGTTCCAGGCATCGGCATGCATGGCGTTCCTCCTCGGCAGGGCCGGCGCGCCGGCGCGCGGCCGGCATCGTCGGGAAGCGGAGCAACCTTCGTGCCATGCGCGCGGCCACGGTCGCAACGGCGCCGGGATCCCTGCGGGGAAGCCGCTTTTTTTCCCGGCGTGGAAAGAATTTCCTCCACGGCCGCCGCGCGCGCCCGGCGAAACAGTTTCCTCCGCGTGAAAAAACATCGCGCGGGCGGCGCGGTATGGACGGCTGGGCGCGGTGCCCGCGGCGGCACATGGCTGGCACGACTCTTGCGCCTCGCATCGTGGCGTCACAGACGAGGACACGACCGTGCACGACGACAACCCCGCTGAATCCACAGCCCAGGACATCAAGGCCGCCGCGCGCGACATGTTGCGGATGGGCTCCCGCTGGGCGCACTCCGCCCTGGATTGGTTCGACGAACGGAGGAACGACATGAACAACCGCAACCGCGACGATCGCGATTCCGGCGAGCGCAACCGCGGCGCCCACCGGCAGTACGGCGCACAGGACGACTGGCAGGACCGCGGGCACGACCGGTTCCGCCGCCATGGCGGCCGCAGCGACCGCGACATCCAGAGCGACTTCAGCGGTGGCGGCTACGACCAGGTCGGCGGCGGCCGCGGCTACGCCAGCGGCGCCTATGACCAGCCCGGCGGCGGCCGCGACGATCGCGGCGGCTCGGACTGGCGTGGGGGCTACGGGCGCGAGGGCAGCTATCCGCAGTCGCGCACGCTGTCGCCCGACGACAACCGCTACGACAGCGAGTTCGGCTACGGCTCGGGCAACCGCGGCTACAGCGGCGCCGGCTACGGCCAGGGCAGCGCGGGCGCGGGCGGCGTCGGCTACGGCGCGCCCGGCTATGGCGCCGGCTCGAGCTATGCGGGCGCCAACCGCTACCGCGGCGACTTCCAGGCCGACCGCGACTGGCTGCGCGA
>JBQCFN010000193.1:0-4211 GCA_051959035.1 Lysobacteraceae bacterium
TCCGCCCGCCCAAGCCCGGCTTCGCCGGCAAGCCACGCCCCGGCCCGCGCCACGCGGGGGCGCGCCCGCCGCGCCGGGAGCGCTGACGCACGCCGCTAGAACGGCCGCGGCAGGCCCAGCAGCGGCGCCAGCAGCCAGTACAGCAGCGCGATCACCACGACCCACAGCAGCACGCGCAGCAGCACGCCGGCGACCTTGAAGGCCAGCCACAGCGCGAGCAGCAGGATCGCCCAGCCGACAAGGGTCATGCGCCCTCCCCGGCATCGAACACGATGCTGCAGCAGGTCACCGCGCCCTCGGCCTTCTGCAATTCGGAGACGTCGACCGCCAGCACGCGGATGCCCGCGGCCTCCAGCCTGGCCCGGGTGCGCGGGAAACAGTCCGGGTACACGACGCTGTCGCCGATGCGCAGCGCATTCGCCGCGTGGGCTTCCTCCGCATCGACGGTGAGGACCCGGCAGTCGCCGAACACACCGGGATCGACCCACGCCGGCTGCACCAGCAGGGTGTCGCCGGCGACCACGGTCGCGGCGGACTTCAGGTGCAGGCAGTCGCGTGTCGCGACGCTTTCCACGCGGTAGCCGTGCGGCTGCAGCAGCGCGCGCAGCTGGGCGATGCCGTCCGCGTTGCTGCGCGCGGACTGGCCGACCAGCACGCGCCGGCCGATCCGCAGCACGTCCCCGCCATCAAGGGTGCCGGGCGCCTCGATCGACGCGAGCGGGCGGAAGCGCGCCAGCACCGGCGCGATCGTGGCGCCCTCGCCGCGCCGCGACACCGCGCCAGTGCGTGTCATCACCGCCAGTTCGTCGACCACCACGGCGGTGTCCTCGACGAACACGGCGTCGGGCATGCCGGGCTCGGCGGCCAGTTCGACCACGCTGCAGCCGGCCGCGGCGAGCGCGCGGCAGTAGTCGCGGTGCTGGGCGCTGGCGCGCCGCACGTCGATCGGCGTGCGCGGCACGTAGGAGAGCTGGCAGTCGGCCAGGCTCGGGCTGACCTGGCGGGTGATGGCGATGCGCATGCCGGCAGCCTAGCGCGGGCGTGCGCGATGGCCAATGCGGGCGGCTGCCTTCCCTGCCGGCCGGGACCGGCGACCTGTCGCGCCTAGTGGATCGCGCAACGCCCGCGCATCGAGACGGGCGATGCACGATGGTCCCTGCCGCAGCTCACCACTTGCCGCCCTGCGGCCGCACGCGGAAGGCCAGGCTGATCCGCGGACCGGCCGCCTCGCGCGTCTTCGGGATGCCGTGGTCGTAGTGCAGCTGCGAACGGTGGCTCATCACCAGCAGGCTGCCCGGCTCCAGCACGATGCGCAGCGTGGTGCGCCTGCCGCTTTCGCCTTCCTTGGCGCGGATGTCCATGCGCCGCGCGTCGCCCAGCGAGAGCAGCGCGATCGGCCAGCCGGCGACGATGCTGTAGAGCTTGTCGTTGTGCATGGCCACGCTGTCGCGGCCGTCGCGGTAGAGGTTCATGCCGACGTGGGTGAACGGCGCGCCCAGCGCCGCGCGCACGCGCGCCGCGGCCTCGGCCAGTACCGGCGGCAGCGCCGGGTCGTCCAGCGCGAAGCCGGCGAGCAGGCGCGGCACGTCCACCACGCGGTCGTACATCGGCCGGCGATCGCTGCGCCAGGCGACCGTGTCGCGCAGGATGGCGAACCAGGCGGCGGCGGTGGCGGGCTCGATGAAGCCCGGCAGGTAGCGGATGCCGCCCTCGGCGTCCTCCACCAGCACGCGCGGTTCGTCGGCGAAGAGCGCGGGTTGCGGCATGCGCGCAGTTTCCCGCGCGCGCGTCTCATCCACCGTGACGGCGCGTGCCGGGTGTTTGCCGGCTTGCGGCGTTGCGCGCGAGCCCTGCGCAGCAGGCGCCGTGCGCCGCGTGGTGGCTCAGCGGGCGCCCAGCGGCTGCCCTTCCGGCGACAGCAGCGACCAGTCGCCGTAGGCGTCGTGCTTGCCGGCACCGTTGAGCTGGCCGGCGGCGGTGTCCTTCGCGTAGTGGTACAGCGGATGGCCGGCGAAGGTGACCTGCTGGGTGCCATCGCCGCGCTGGATCACGCCCACGTCGCCGTCGCTGAGCGCGGGGTCCATCGTCTTCGGTTCGCCCTGGGCGAGCAGCGGCGGCCATTCGGTCGTGCACGGCCCCTGGCAGGTGCTGGTGGTGCTGCTGTCCCGGGCCAGCATGTAGACGGTCTTGCCGGTGCCGTCGACCAGGTATTCGCCGTGGTCGGCGGATTTGGCCACGCCGATGTCGTAGCCGTTGGGCGGCGTCGGCATGCCCGGCTCGGTCGCCGACGGAGGCGTGCCGGCGTTCGTGCCGGAACTTCCGGTCGCGGACGCCGGTGGCTGGGTGGCCTCGGGTGGCGGTGTCTGCGCGCCCGGCGTGGTGGCCGCGGTGTCGGCGGGCTGGCTGGCGTCGGTCGGCTCGCCGCGCTTGCAGCCGCCGGCGCACAGGACGATGGCGAGGGCCACGGCGAGCGGCGCGAACTGGACGGGACGTGGCATCGGGACCTCCGCGTGCGGGTGCGAATGGCGCAAGGCTGTGCGGCGCGCCGTCTCCACATCGTGACGGACGCGATGAATGCGCGGCACGCGGTCGTCGCTCGCATCGCACACGCGCGCTGAACAGCGCGGACGGCACAGTCGCTGCGTCGGCATTGCCGCCGATGCGCATTCGACAGGAGAGATGCCATGAGCGTGAATGAAAGCCGCGACATGAATCGTGACCCGATCACCGGCTCGCCCGGTTCCCATCCGCTCGGCACCGGCGTCGGCGCCGCCGGCGGCGCGCTCGCGGGCGCGGCGATCGGTTCCCTGTTCGGGCCGATCGGGACGCTGGTGGGCGGCGCGGTCGGCACCCTCGGTGGCGGCGCCGCGGGGCATACCGTCGCCGAGCGCGTGGATCCGACCGCCGAGGCGGCCTATTGGCGCGACACGGCGTCGACCCGGCCGTACTACAAGTCCAGCTACGACTTCGACACCGACTACGCGCCGGCCTACGCCTACGGCAGCGACGCCCGCGCGCGCTACGGCGACCGCCGCTGGGACGACAGCCTCGACAGCGACCTGCGCAGCGGCTGGGAACAGGCCAAGGCGAAGTCGCGACTGACCTGGGAGGAAGCGAAGGACGCCGTGCGCGACGCATGGGACCGCGACGACCGCACCTACCGCACCTATGCGCAGAGCGACCGCTATTTCAGCCAGCAGTTCGCCAACCGCGACCGCGACGCCCGCTACGACTTCGAGACCGACTACCGCCCGGCCTACCGCTACGGCACCTGGGCGCGCACCGCGTATCCGGACCGGCAGTGGGACAACACCGTCGAGTCGGACCTGGAGCGCGGCTGGGACGCCGCCCGCGGCACCTCGCGGATGGCCTGGGACGACGCCAAGGGCAGCGTGCGCGAGGCCTGGGACGGGCTGGAGCGCGCGATCCCCGGCGACAGCGACCGCGACGGCCTGTAGGCGGACGGATGCGCGCGGGCATCCGACCGCGCGCATCGCCTTCGCCCGCCCCGCTTTTCCGGTTCAACCGCCCGCGCAGAAGCGCGCGTAGTCGATGTAGCCCGGGAAGGCCCGCCCCGGCGCGCACAGCGCGCAGTCGGGGTCCGGCACGAGCCGGGTTTCGCGGAAGCGCATCGCCAGCGCGTCGAACTGCAGCAGCCGTCCACGGAGCGGTTCGCCGATGCCGAGCAGCAGCTTGATCGCCTCGGTCGCCTGCAGCAGGCCGACCACGCCGGGCAGCACGCCGAGCACGCCGGCCTCGGAACAGTTGGGCGCGGCCTCCGGCGGTGGCGGCTCGGGAAACAGGCAGCGGTAGCAGGGCGCGACGCCGCGCGCCCGGCCCGCGTCGAACACCGACACCTGGCCCTCGAAGCGGTGCACGGCCCCGTACACCAGCGGCTTGCCGAGCTTCACGCAGGCGTCGTTGAGCAGGTAGCGCGCGGGAAAGTTGTCGGCGCCGTCGACCACCACGTCCACGCCCTCGAGCAGCGCCTCGACGTTCGCGCTGGTCACGCGCTCGCGCACCGCCTCCACCCGCGTGCGCGGGTTGAGCGCCGCCAGCGCCTGCGCCGCCGACTCCACCTTCGGCAGGCCGATGCGCGCGTCGGCGTGCAGGATCTGCCGCTGCAGGTTGCTGCGATCCACCACGTCGTCGTCGACCAGCCGCAGCGTGCCGACGCCGGCGGCGGCGAGGTAGAAGCCGGCCGGCGAGCC